>JALOTR010000232.1 GCA_025457805.1 Akkermansiaceae bacterium
GTTCAAAAAGCTTTTCGGAAACTTGTTTTCCAATGATATCGGCATCGATCTGGGCACCGCAAACACGCTGATCAACGTCAAGGACCACGGCATCGTCCTACGTGAGCCGTCGGTCGTGGCGGTCAAGGCCGGCACCAATGAGGTGCTTGCCGTCGGCGACGATGCCAAACGCATGCTCGGCCGGACGCCGGGTAACATCGTGGCGATCCGCCCCCTCAAGGATGGGGTGATCGCTGATTTCGAGGTCACCGAGGCCATGCTGCGGCACTTCATCCGAAAGGTGAACAAAGGCCGCCGCTCCAATCCGCGGGTGCTCATCGCCATCCCGTCCGGCATCACCGAAGTCGAGCGCCGGGCCGTGCGCGAATCCGCCGAGCAGGCCGGAGCGCGCGAGGTTTACCTCATCGAAGAGCCGATGGCGGCTGCGATCGGGGTGGGATTGCCCGTCCAGGATGCCTCCGGAAACATGATCGTGGACATCGGCGGCGGCACTACGGAAGTGGCACTGATTTCCCTCTCGGGCATCGTTTACGCCCGCTCCGTGCGCACCGCAGGTGACGAACTCGACGAGGCCATCATCCAATACATGAAGCGCGCCTACAACCTGATGATCGGCGAGCGCACTTCCGAGGACATCAAAATCCGCCTTGGCTCCGCAGCCCCGCTGCCCAAGGAACTCACCATGGAGGTCAAAGGCCGCGACCTCGTTGCAGGACTTCCCAAAACCATCACCATCACCTCGCAGGAAATCCGCGAGGCCATGGCGGACCCGCTCAGCACCATCGTTGATGCCGTCCGCACCACTCTCGAACGCTGCCCGCCGGAACTTGCCGCCGACCTCGTGGACCGGGGCATCGTATTGGCTGGCGGAGGAGCGTTGCTCAAGGGGCTTGACCGCCTTCTTCGCGAGGAAACCGGGCTTCCCGTCCACATCGCCGAGGACCCCCTCAGCGCCGTGGCCGAGGGCACTGGCAAGGCGCTTCAGGAGCTTTCCCTCCTGAAGCGGGTCACCAATTCGGACCGCTGAAGGCGGTTCATTTGGGCAACTCCCGGCCATGAAGCCGCTCAATCTCATCGCATTGCTGCTCTTTCTCGCAGGCGCCGTCTGGGCGCTTACGCGGAGCGACCGCAGCGTGCGCGAGATCCAGAATGCCTACTATTCGGCGATGTCGCCGTTCCTCAAATCCGGCTCGAAACTGGAAATGCAGGCCCGTGCGTTTCTTGAAGAAACCCGGCATTCCAAGGAACTCGAAGCGGAACTCCAGGCCACCCGCGAACAACTCGGCCGCCTCCAGCTCATCGAGTCCCGATTCCGCGCGCTGGAGTATGAAAACGTGCAACTGCGGCATGCTCTCGATTTCAAAAAGGCCACCCACTTCGATGTCGTCGCCGCCCGCGTCATCCGCCGCCAACCCACCACCTGGTGGCGTACGGTGGAAATCGATGCCGGTTCCAAACGCGGCATCGGCACCCAACTCGCCGTGCTCTCCAACGAAGGCCTCGTGGGAAAAATCGACCGCATTGATGGCGCTGGCGAGCGATCGTCCGTCCTGCTTCTCACCGATGAAAAATGCCAGGTCGCAGCCCGCGTCGAGGGCTCGCCCGAAGTCGGCATCCTCAGCGGCCAGCGGGGTGGCTTTGATGGCGATCCCATGCTCCGTCTCCGTTTCCTTTCCGCCAATGCCGCAGTCCGTCCCGGTCAGCGAGTATTCACCACCGGCCGCGGTGGCATCTTTCAACCCAACGTCCTTTTGGGCACCATCGAGTCCGTCGAAAAAGGCGCACTGGATTCCGAAGCTCTCGTCCGTCCGTCGGTGAACTTCGCGGATCTGGGAGCGGTCTTCGTCGTCCTCTCCGCAGATTCTTGAACCACCCGTGATCCGCTATTCCATCATCACCATCCTGCTCCTGCTGGCGGCCTTCATCGTCCAGCAGTTCATCCCTGCGTTCACGGGGATGAATCACTCGCGGATACTCTTGGTGCAGTTGGTGTTTCTCTGCTGCGCGGTCACAGTCGGCCAACCGACCATGCTGCTGCTCGCCTTCCTTGGCGGATTCTTCTGGGACGCCCAATGCGCGCTCGGTCCCCACGGCGGCGATCCGGAAGTTTACACCCAACAGGTCGAAAACCTGCGCTTTGGATACTCCATCCTGCTCTTCGGCGGCATGGGCTTCCTGATGCAGGGCATCCAGCCATTGTTCAAACAAGGCAAATGGCAGTTTTCCGCCGTGCTTTCCGGCATCGCCGTATTGTTATATCTATCCGCCGAGTATGCCATTATCAACTTCGTGCGCGGTGATTTCATCCTGAACAAACCCACCGTGATGCAAATGGTCTATTCCGCGCTGCTCACCATGTTTTTCTCTCCCCTCATCTTCTGGCTCCTGTTCCGCATCGCCAAGGCATGCGATCACTCGATCAACCCGGAGGCAGGCCGCCGCCGTCGCCGCACCACCCACTGATTCCCATGGAACCCGGCTATAGAATCCGCCTCTACCTGCTCACGGCCCTGGTGCTCGTGGGCTTCGGCGCATTGTTGACCCGCCTCCATGAATTCCAGATCGAGCGCCGGAGCGAGTTCCTCAACCTCGTCCCCGGCAACCGCACCGTCACCGTGCGCGAACCCGGCATCCGCGGGGAAATCACCGATCGCCACGGCGTCACTCTCGCCCGCAATCTCAGGAAATATGAAGTCTCGTTCAATCTTGAGGAAATCCGCGACGCCTATCTCGCCCAACACGAGAACGACCCCACCATCGAGCGCGTCACCAAGGAAGATGGCATTCCCCGCAAGCGCGAGGAAAAGGATATCGTCTCGATCGTCAACGAAGGCATCATCACCCGCCTGCGCGAACTCGGCCTCGCCAAAAACTATAACTCCAAGGAACTCCGCGTCCATTTCCTCACCCATGGCGGATTGATTCCCTTCAGCTATCGCGCCGATCTCACTTATGCGGAGTTCGCCCGCTTTGCAGAACACAATCTCGATCTGCCCGGCGTTTCCCTCAACATCCGTCCCCAGCGCGATTATCCCTACGGCACTCTCGCCAGCCACGTCGTCGGTTATCTCAAGCAATGGGAAAAAGGTGATGTCCCGGAAAGCGCCACCCGCCTTTTCAATCATTACATCGGCGAGGAAAAAGGCATCGCCGGCGTGGAGGCCAGCATGGACACCCTGCTGCGTGGCCCGGAAGGCCGCAAAACCATCGTGAAGGATGAAAAGGGCAGGACCATCCGCATGTCCGATTATACCAAACCCGGCATCGGCGCGGAGGTGCAGCTCTCCATCGATGGACGGAAACAATATCTTCTCGAAAACGTGCTCCGCCGCGCCGGCCGCGCCGCCGGTGTGATCATGGACGTGAATACCGGCGAGGTTCTCGCCATCGCCTCCGTGCCGGACTATGATCCGAATGCATTCATCCCCAGCATCGATCCCGCACGCTGGAAGGCTTATAGCGAAAACAAACAACTCTCGCCACTCACCAATCGCGCCATCTCGGAGTTCGCTCCCGGCTCCACCATGAAAGTGCCCACCGCCGTTTCCGGAGCGCTGCAAGGCATGGCGAACCGCTCTTTCTCCTGCGACGGTTATGTGGCCTACGGAAACCACAAGGTCGGTTGCTGGATTTACAACCAAAGCAAGGGCCGCCACGGATCCTTGCCGCTTGCGAAAGCGCTCCAACAATCCTGCAATCCCTATTTCAACAAGCTCGCCAATGCCATCGGCTGGAAAAACATGGTCGAAGGCTGCCAGATGGTCGGCATCGGCAAACGCACCGGCATCGAACTGCCCGGAGAAAAACCCGGCATCCTGCCCGGCAGCCGTGCCTGGCGTGCGGCCAATCCATCCGGCGTGATGACTCCCGTGCTCACGGCATTCGTCTCGATCGGCCAAGGCGATACCATGGCCACACCCTTGCAGTTATGTGCGATGACCTCCTGCATTGCAAACGGAGGGAAATACTATCAACCCCGTATCGTCCGCAAGGTCACCTCGGAGGAAGGCGCGCCACTCATCGAGGACCGTCCGAAATTGGTAGTCGATCTGATAGAAGCCGGCATCAAACCCGCCGACTTCGAACTCATCCGCAAAGGCATGTGGATGGCCGTCAATACCCCCGGCGGCACCGCCAGCAAGGTCAAGATGCCCAAGATCGAAGTCGCCGCCAAAACCGGCACCGCGCAGACCATCGACAACGGCAAGAAATCCAACAACTCCTGGGTCATCAGTTTCGCCCCCTATGACAAACCGAAATATGCCGTCTGTGTGCTCGTGCAAAACGGCGGCTCCGGCGGCAAGGTCTGCGGCCCACTCGTGCATTTGATCTACCGCGGGCTCTTCGCTCAGGACGAGGGCATCAAACTCCCACTCCGCCCGCAGAAGGAATTCGCCGGAAATACCGACCGCATCGAGGAAATCCCGCTTCCCGACGATGTGCTTGCTGCCATCAACGCAGGCGACCTTGGCGATGCGGATGCAGGCGAGACCGGCGACGAAGTGGGCGAAGTCGCCGAAGTTGTCCCCGATGTCGCCGTGCCGCCGGCTGATACGTCCGATACCCCCACACCCACGCTCACTCCTGAAATCGACGTCGAGGGCACCGTCATTCCACGGGCCGTCCCGGTCGAAGACCCCTGAATCCCATCACTCTCCCAAAATCCATATCTCCTAACTTCACCCCCAATTACCCATTAACATGATTCAACATATCAAGAGACTGCTGGGCATCGGCAAGCCCGATCCCATGCGTGGCAACAGCATCATCGTCAACGTCGAGAAACTCGAACGCCGCGTCGCCCTGCTTGAGGACGGCGTGCTCGAGGAATACACCGTCGAGCGCGAGGGCGATCAGAACATCGTCGGCGGCATCTTCAAGGGACGTGTCAAAAACATCGAAGGCGGCCTCAAGGCCATGTTCGTGGACATCGGCCTCGACAAGAATGCCTTCCTTCACTTCTGGGATGCCATCCCCGCTGCACTCGATGCCGGCCTGGAGGAAATCCAGCGCGAGGGCAGCAAGAAAAAGCAACAGAAGAAGATATCATCCAAGGACATCCCTGATATCTATCCGATTGGTTCAGAGATCGTCATCCAGGTTTCCAAAGGACCCATCGGCACCAAGGGACCGCGCGTCACCACCAACATCTCGCTGGCCGGCCGTTACCTCGTGCTCATGCCTTATACCGAACAGTTCGGCATTTCCCGCAAGATCGAGGATCCAAAGGAGCGCGCACGTCTCCGCAAGATCGTGCAGAAGCTTTCCGTGCCGGAAGGCATGGGCATCATCATGCGCACCGTGGCCTCCGGCACCCGCGCCCGCCACTTCGTGCGCGACCTCGCCATGCTCCTCGAACAATGGGAGGAAATCGAAGCCCGCCGCGCCAACAACGCCGTGCCCTGCTGCGTTTTCCAAGAGCCCGGCCTCATCGAACGCACCGCACGCGACTTCCTCACCGATGAGATCGACCAAGTCCTCTGCGATTGCCCGGAAACCACCGAGCGCATCCGCGAAATCGCCGGGAAAATCTCCCGCCGCGCCAAACGCCGCGTCCACCACATGCCCGCCAGCGGCCAGCCGAT
>JALOTR010000233.1 GCA_025457805.1 Akkermansiaceae bacterium
GAAGCATAGCTCCGGGGCGGCGGAATGAATTCCGCGCTCCAGTTGGAGATATTTCTGATGCTTGACCGGCTTATATTGGAATTGCAATTTTAGGCATGGAGGCATTCCACCCAATTCTGCTGCTGTTGATCATAGGATCCGTGGTGTGGCTGGGGATCGATTTTTTCTCGGTCGGTTACAGACTCGTGAGAGAACTGCGGGAATGGTTGCGAGGCAGGCGAAAGGGTAGTGTGGATGATGATCGTGATAGTGGCTGAATCGATTTGCTTTGAACTGGAGCGCGGAATTCATTCCGCAGCGAAGCATGGCTCCGCGCGGCGGAATGAATTCCGCGCTCCAATTTGCATCTACGCTCTTTTGATGAGGGCGGTGAGGCGGAGGTCGTTGCCGAGTTGCAAGAACTGGATTTCCTCAAGGTGGATGGATTGCGGGAGGCCGTTTCCTGCGAGGGCGGCGGTGGGGCCGGCGGTGAGGAGGGGGGCGTAGTAGATGGCGACTTCATCGATGAGGCCGGCCTCAAACAGGGCTGCGGAAAAGATGCCGCCGGCTTCGGTCATGGCGCTGAGGATGCCTTGTTCTTTCACAAGGGCGCGGAGTGTGCTTTCGATATCATGTCTCGGACGCAGCAGGGTGCGCTCGCTTCCGGGATCCGCGAAGATGGCGGAGTCCGTAGGCAAGGTGTCCGGCTGATCGGTGAAAACGACGCGCCAAGGTTGTTGGCGGCCATCTAACAATTCGGGAACGCGGATGGTGAGGGCGGGATTGTCGCGGCGGACGGTGGCACCGCTGGTCAGGATGGCATCGACGCTGGCGCGGAGTTTCTGGACATCGGTTCGCGCGGCTTCACCCGTAAGCCACTGGCCTTCGCCGGGCGGGCGGGTGATGCGGCCATCGAGGCTCATGGCGGTTTTCCAAATGACCCATGGCAGCCCGGTCTCGCGGACTTTGAAAAAGGGGCGCAGGATTTTCTCCGCTTCCTCGCGGCAGGTACCATGGCTGACAGTGATGTTATTTTCTGTTAGGATGGCATCGGCCCGACCTGCGTGGTCCGGATTGCGATCCACGGTGGCATAGACGACGCGGCGGATGCCGGCATCGATGATGCCCTGGGTGCAGGGCGGGGTGCGGCCATGGGTGGAGCAGGGTTCGAGCGTGACATAGATGGTGGAACCCTTCAGCGCGTCCGCACCATGATTCCGGACGGCATCGGCGATGGCTTCGCGTTCGGCGTGCGGCTGGCCTGCGGCGCGGTGCCAGCCTTTTCCCGACAAGATATCATTTTGCACAATGACCGCTCCGACCGGCGGGTTGGGAGCGGTTTTGCCAATGCCATTGCGGGCCTCAGCGAGGGCGAGGCGCATCCAGTGGTGATCATTCATGGCGGGGGAGGGGTGTCCGCCGCGGTCATCTGGACAAGAATGGGATGATCGGTGGTGAGGTGCATGTCGCGCTGCGGATAAGGCACGCCGATGGCGGCCTCGGTGAAGCGCTTCTCGATCATCAGGCGCAGATCGCTGGCGACAACCATGGCATTGGTGCCGCCGCCCATTTCGACCCAGAAGTAGAGATCGAAGAGCAGTGCATTGTCGCCAAAGTCCTGGAATACCGCAAAGGGAGCGGGGGTTTTGCAGATGAGTCCATGGCGGCTTGCGCAGTCGGTTAGAATTTCCATCACCGTCTGGGGCGTGGTGCCATAGGCAACGCCGACGCGCAGGCTGCGGCGGACTTTGTCGCTGGAGAGCGTCCAGTTGGTGACGCGGTTTTCGAGGAAGGCGGAGTTGGGAATCATCGTCTCCACATCATCGGCACCTCGGATGACGGAGGAGCGGGTATTGACTTCCACGACGGTGCCGACGATGCCATCGACATCGAGGATATCGCCGACGCGGACTTTGCGTTCTGCGAGCACGATGAGGCCGGAGATGAAATTCTTGATGAGTGTCTGGGTGCCGAAGCCGATGCCGATGGCGAGCGCGCCACCGAAGAAGGCAAACACGGTGAGTGGGATCTTGAGGAAGGAGAGTGTGCCGATGACGAGGAAAACGCCGACCGCAATCATGAGCCAGTTCCGCAAGGTGCGGGCCTGGGCTTCCGCGATGTGGCCGCGGGTGACGATGGTGCGCTGGATGCGGTTGGCGATGCGCGAGGCGATCCAGTAGCCGATCACAAAGAACAGGATGGCGCGCAACAGCATGCCGAGAGTGACGGGGATCTTGCCGCTGATGGTCTGGCCATCGACCTCGATCTTGTCCTCGAAGGACATTACTTCGAAAGACCATATCTTGCGGATGTTGGTCCATGCATTGGAGGTGAAGGTGGCAACGCGTTGATAGAGGGAGATATCAGAATCCTTGGGAGTGAAATCCGCGATCCAGCGGCGGATGAGCTTGCGGTGCTTGGTGACGGCTTGGGAGGAACGCTGATAGGCGGAAAGCATCTCGCTGCGCGAGGCGCGTTGTTCATTGAGCAGGGCGAATCGCGGATCTTCGGCGGTGATCGAGGCGGCGCGGGACTCGATGTTGCTGAGATCCGCACCGATGGTGGTCATTTCGTTTTCCACCACATTGAGCCAGGCGCGGAGGCGGTCGGAAATGGTATCGAGCGATTCCAGCGCTTTTTTGCGTTCGGCGATGTCCTGCGATTTGAAAAGCAGGGCGCGGTCCTGATAGGTTTTCCAGACGATGGTTTCCAGTTGGACGAGGCTTTCGAGATTCTCGCTGATCGATTGGAGTGACTCGATGCGGCCATCGGCGACTTCGAGGCGGAACTTCGCGAGTTCGTCTTCCGCAGAGGCTTCGGCGTTTTCGGGATCGGGTGCCTCGGCGCTTTTGGCCTTGAGTGCATCGAGCGCGGACTGCGCCTGGGTCTTGGTGGCGAGTGCGGACTTGAGGCGTTGGGAAACCGCGGTGATTTCCTTCTCAATAGCGGCTTTGCGCTCTTGGGTGATCTTTTCAATTTTCGTCAGGTCCTCATCGCTGAGTTGCGAAGTGGGGGCGGCGATGCGGATCTTTTTTTCGACGAGCAGGAGTTCTGCTTTGGCGGCGGCGATGCGTTCCTTGAAGGCCTCCGAGTTTGCCTGAAGGAAGCCGGCGCGGGCGACGAGGACGCGGGATTGGCTGCGTGCTGCTTCGAGGCGCCACTTGGCCGCATCCACCACGGCGGGTGCGGCATTCTGAACGGCCACGATGCCTGCGCTGACGGCTTCCTCGGCGGTTTTGGTTTCGGCGAGGGTGGTGGAGAGGAGTCGCTCGAAATTTGCGAGCGAGGCTTCATTGGACGAGAGCTTGGCCTTGATGGCGTCCCGCTCGTTGAGCAGGTCATCCACCATGAGGATGGAATAGGGAGGACTCTCCTTGAAGCCAGCCCACGCCGTTTCATTGGACCGCGCGGTCTCGGCAGCGGTGCGCGCATCCGCGAGCATGCTGAAGTTTTTCAGCCAACTGCTGGTGATGAGAATGATCTGCTCGAGATCGCGGCGGCGGTCCTCCGCTTCGGCGGGAGTTATGCCTTCGGGCAGGGCGAGAGTGGCTCCCTGGGCTTCGATCCGCGCGACTTGATCGCGGGCTTCCTGACGCCAGAGTTCGATGCGTTTTTTGACATCCTCGACATTTTCCGGCGCGGCCGGCTTGCTGGCGTCCGTGGATTCCAGCGCCTTTTTGAGCGAGGGAATCTGGGCGTGGGCAGTGAGCGGGATGAAACAAACCAGCGCCGCGATGACAAGAAGGCAGCCCGCAGAGCAGCGGCTGGAAAAGGAAATGGCTTTTTTGTTAGAACAACTCATGCAGGAAGGATTCACCCGGGCTTGACGAGGGGTTTGCCGGACTCGGTCCAGAGCAGGATGCCACCTTCGAGGGTGCGGACATCGGTGAAGCCGAGTTTTACCAACTCCTCGGCGGCCTGGGCGCTGCGTCGGCCGCTGCGGCAATAGACGAGGACTGGCTTTTTCGGGTCGAGTTTCTGGCCGATGCGTTTGGCAAACTCCTTGTCCGGCCAGGAGACGCGCATGGCTTTATCGATATGGCCGGACTCGAATTCCTCGCGCGTCCGGACATCGAGGATCTGCACGGTGGGCTCGCTCTTGATCCATGACTCGGCCGCGAGCGGGCCGGCCACAACGGGCTTGGCGGCGCGGGCAGTGAAGGCCCCGGCAAGCGCGAAGGCGATGGCTGCTAATAGATTTTTCATGGGGCGAAGATCGGCCTCGTGGGGTGATGGGGCAAGTGGGAAGAAAGTCGGAAATTTCACACATCGCCGCGTTCGTCGCGCTCGAGTTGGATGCGGTCGTTGAGGTTGCGGGCCTTGACGCGGCGGTTGCGCTTGGCCCAGCGCTCGACGGCCATCTGGCGTTTCTCGGCGCGTTTTTTGAGGGCGGCGATTTCGTTTTCGAGATTGAGGAAACTGACATGCCGGGCGGGATCGAGCGTGCCGGATTCCACGGCGGAGCGGATGGCGCAGCCGGCGTCATTGCGGTGGCTGCAATCGCTGTACTTGCAGGCGGCGGCGATGGCCTCGACGTCGGAGAAACTTTCGCGCAGTGTGGTCTCATCGGTCCACATCTGGATTTCGCGCATGCCGGGATTGTCGATGAGCAGGCCGCCGCCGGGGATGGGGACGAGTTCGCGCGAGGTGGTGGTATGGCGGCCCTTGCCGGTGGCTTCGTTGACCTCGCCGGTCCATTGCCATTCCTCGCCGTAGAGTTGGTTGACGAGGGTGGACTTGCCGACGCCGCTGGAGCCGACGATGCACATGGTGACGCCTTTTTTGAGGTATTTCTTGAGGGTTTTGAGTCCCTCGCCCTTCACGGCGCTGGTGATGTGGACGGTGGCCCCGCTCCACAGCGCGGCGATTTCATCGGCGGCGTTCTGGTTTTGCTCCTTGGTGAAGAGGTCGGACTTGTTGACCAGCACAATGGCCTTGGCACCGCTGCGCTCGATGAGCATGAAGTAGCGCTCCATGCGGCGGAGATTGAAATCCGGGCCCGCATCGGTGACCACGGCGACGTAGTCGATATTCGCGCCGATGACCTGGGCCTGCGAGCTGTTTCCCGGCATTTTGCGGGAAAAACACGACTTGCGGGGCAGCGTGGCGCGGATGACCGAGTCGGTGTTTTCATCGCCGAGTTCCACCGCCACCCAATCGCCGACAGCGGGCAAATCCGCATCGCAGGCGGCGGCATGCCAGACGCGGCCGCAGAGGATGACGTCGATTTCCTCGATGTCATCGCTACCGGCAAGGAAGGCGCCGAAGTTGATGGGCGACTCGCGGATCAGGCGTGCGGGGACCCAGCCTTTCGCGCGGTAGGGGGCGAAGGCGGTGGCGAATTCCGGCGTCCATCCGAGTTCCTTGAGGGTCATCCGGCGCGGAGAGTAGCGATTGGGGCGGCGCTGTCGATTCCCACCTTTCCGCTTCCCGTCGCGGGGTGAAATCCGTAACTTCCGCCCATGGACGCAGGAATCCAGGAACGGCTCGATGATTTCATCCGGCGCAAGGGATTGCGGCGGACCGGGCAGCGCGACCTCATCATCAAGTCGGTGTTCTCGAAAGATGAACATTTTACCGCGGAGGAGCTCTTTGA
>JALOTR010000234.1 GCA_025457805.1 Akkermansiaceae bacterium
CTCGGCACCGCCGCCTTCCAAATCCGCCCGCGAAGCACATGCCCCGGTGGGGTTGGTGGGGAAGTTGATGAAAATGATCCGGGTGTTCGGGGTGATCGCCGCAGCCACCGCTTCCGGCTTGAGCGAAAATTCATCCTCCTTGGTCGTCACCACCGGCACCGCCACGCCGTGAGCCATGACAATGCTCGGGCTGTAGGAAACATAACAAGGCTCATGGAAAATCACCTCGTCGCCGGGATTGAGCAAGGCACGCAGTGCAATGTCGATGGCCTCGGACACGCCCACCGTGACGAGGATCTCCTTCGCGGGATCATAACCGACATGGAAAAAATTCTCCACATAGCGGGATATTGATTTCCGCAGGGACAGCAGGCCGAGGTTGGAGGTGTAGGTGGTTTGGCCTTTTTCGAGCGAATAAATCGCGGCCTCGCGGATGTGCCATGGAGTGACAAAGTCCGGCTCGCCCACGCCCAGCGAGATCACATCGTCGCGGCCTTGTACGAGTTCGAAGAAGTCGCGAATCCCCGAGCGGGGAATGGAGGCGACGTTGCGGGCGATTTTCGCTTGATAGTCCATGGGTGGGCCGCCGTTCGGCGGGGCGGAATCTCACCCGGACAATGCGCCGCCGTCAATGCCGGGGCTGGGATTTTGCATCCCGCTCATGCCAAAGCTGAATTTTTGCTTGCACGATTCACTTTGTTTCACAAAGCTAGATGCGAAATCGAAGCACAGCTCTTATGAAAATTCCACCTGCCACCCTGTTGTTGACGGCTCTTCACCTGCTGTCCCTGCCCATGGCTCTTGCCGGTTTGGAGCCGGGCGAGCAGATCCAGATCGCCATCCGCGGAGTCGATCCTGCCGAACAACAGAAAGTCAACGGCACCTATCGGGTCGGCGAAAGCGGAGGGGTGAGACTGCCTCTTCTCGAGACCACCGTTTCCGCCAAAGGCCTCTCACCTGAACAATTCGCCCGCGCTGCGGAAGCCGCCTATCGGGAAGCGGGCATCTACGCCCGCCCTGCCATCGAGGTCGAAACCGTCCAAGGGGGCGATCAGAAAGGCATCGCGGTGCTCAGCGTCAGCGGCCAGGTCAGGAGGGCTGGCGAGACGACCTACCGCAAGGGCATGACCGTCATCCAGGCAATCGATGCCGCCGGTGGGCGCAATGACTTTGGGGGGCGGAACCTGTTGCTGCTTCGCGGCGGCAAGCAATACTGTCTCGATTTCACCAATCTCGCTCACAAGAACATCGTCTTGAAACCTGGCGACTCGATACAAGTGGAACAGAAAGGCATACTCGACCGCTGGAAGGGCAGCGAGGAGCGGGTGAAAGTTTTGTTAGAGTAAACTCCGGCCCACTGGGGTGTAAACTCACCGGGTGCTGAATGATCGCTGGCGAAAGAAACGTTTCATGCACGTTCTTTTGTTTTCCATGTCCTTTCACACCCCGCTCTCGTCATTGGTTGTATTCGCTTTTTCAGGCTTGGCACAACTCTCCGCACAAGCCGCCGCTGACCCGCCGGATTGGCTGGTGAACCCGGCACCTTTCAAGGCACGGATCGTGGCAGAGGCGGGCAGTGATGAACTTGTGCTCGAAAACGGACTGGCCCGGCGGGTGATCCGCCTCGCGCCGAATGCCGCTACGGTCACGCTGGAGAACCTGGTGAGCGGCGAGCATCTCCTGCGTGCAGTGGCCCCGGAAGGGCGGATCACGATCGATGGCCGCGAATACCCGATCGGCGGACTCACTGGCCAGAGCATCCAGAATTATTTGAAGGAAGAATGGATCAAGGACCTCAGGCCGCTGCCCGGCGCGTATCGGTTTTCGCGTTGGGAGGAATTGCCGGTTTCCAAGCGGCTCGAATGGAAAAAGCGTCCCGAATGGCTGGCGAAAGACCACCCCTGGCCACCGCCGGGGAAACATCTTGTCATGCACTACCTGCCGCCTTCCGGCCCTGCACAGGCGCTCGCGGGACCCTCTCTGTATGAGGAGAAATTCGGCGGATTCTCCCAACCGAAACCCGGCTGGACCTTCCAAACGAGCAAGGCGCACGAACGGTCCTCATTCTCCAACGAAGGAAAATCCGGCGAAATCATGGCCTTGCCGGATACCTCCGTTTTCGCCGAACGCCCGTGGCCCGAAGGAGCGGTTTCTGTGGAACTCACCCTCGATGCCGGTGACGACACGCATTCGAATGCCTGGGGCCCCGGCCTCGCACTCATCGCAGCGGATGGAAGCACGGCGCATTTCATCATCCGTCCCAACCAACAAGTCTTCGAAACTCCCGCCGGACTTGCGGGAAAATTCGATCGCGCCAAAGCAGTCCGCCTCCGCGCCCGGCTCGATGAAGGTCAGGTGAGCTTCGAAGCAACGCAGGATGGAGCCCCATTCCAAACCATCGCCACCCAACCATTTCCCGGGTCTCCGAAATCCCTGCGCATCGGCAAAGTCGGCCGTGGTGGCAAGGGTGGCGATTACGAGGGCAAGGATATCAACCGCAATCTCATCCGCTGCCACTTGTTGGAAGTTTCTGTTAGAGGCAGGGAATCCACATCACCCACCGCGACTCGCAGCGACCTTCCCACCATCGCCGTCCACTACGAACTCTACGATGGCATTCCTTTGTTTTCCAAATGGATTAGCGTCACCCACCATGGCGAACAAGCCATCACCATCAACCGCATCATAAGCGAGGAACTCAAACTCGCCGAGGTCGAATCCTCCGTCAACACCACCCCCAACACCGAGAAATACAATCTATGGGTGGAAACCGACATGGCCTTCGGTGACATGGTTCCCGAATATGCCAATCCCTGCGTGAAATTCCTGCCGGATCCGGAGTATTCCACCCAGGTCCACTATGAGCGCCAGACTCCCTGCCTGCTTCGCTGCGAGCCGCCGAATGGCCCCGCGACGAAGTTATCACAATCCCAATCCTTCGAATCGATCCGCAGCTTTGAACTCCTGCTTGATTCCACCGAACGCGAACGCCGCTCGCTGGCCCGCCGCCGCATGTATCGGGTCATCGCACCTTGGACGCAGGAAAATCCGCTCATGTTCCACAAGGTGCAGTCCGATCCCGCGACCATCCGCGAGGCGATCGATCAGGCGGCGGAGGTGGGATTTGAAATGGTGATCATGTCATTCGGATCCGGCTTCAATTTCGAGAGCCGTGATATGGACTATTGGAATCGATACAAGGAACTCGCCGACTACGGTCGCAGCAAAGGCATCGCGCTGGGCGGCTACTCCTTGCTTGCCTCGCGCGGCGCGGCCAAGGCCTCGGACAACACCCAAGGCAGTCCCGCACGCTACGGCGTCATGCCCTGCCTCGGCACCCAGTGGGGGCGCGATTATCTGGAAAACATCACCGCCTTCACCCGCCACGCCGGCCTCGGAGTGTTTGAAAATGATGGCTCCTATCCCGGCGATCTCTGTCATGCCACGGATCACCCTTTCCACCAAGGCAAGGACGATTCCCAGTGGGTCATGTGGAAGGCGATCACGGATCAATACAAAGCCCTCCGCGCCGAAGGCGTGTTCCTCAACATCCCCGATTGGTATTATCTAACAGGAGCCAATAAGTGCGGCATGGGATATCGGGAAACCAATTGGAGCCTGCCACGCGCGGAACAGGAAATCATCGAACGCCAGAACATGTATGACGGCACCTGGACCAAGACCCAGAGCATGGGCTGGATGTTTGTTCCACTGTCCCAATACCACGGCGGCGGCGCGGCGGCGACCATCGAGCCGCTCAAGGACCATCTTCCGCACTACGAAGCGCGCTTTGCCAATCTGTTAGGTTTCGGCGTTCAGGCCTGTTACCGAGGCCCGCGATTGTATGACTCGGAGGAAACCAAAGCCCTCGTCAAAAAGTGGGTATCCTTCTACAAACAGCACCGCGATGTGCTCGACAACGGCGATATCATCCACCTCCGCCGCCCCACGGGACGCGATTGGGATGGCATCCTGCATGCCAATCCAACCGGCGTGGAAAAGGGTCTCGCCTGTTTATACAATCCCCTTACCACCGCCATCACGCGAGAGATCCGCCTGCCACTTTACTACACCGGACTGCGTGGCAGCGCCCGCGTTTCCATCGATGGCGCGGAACCCAAATCCATTCCCCTCACCCATCAGAGCGAGGCTGTGATGTCCGTCACCATCCCTGCGCAAGGCCGCTCGTTCCTGCTCTTCACTCAGTGATTTCCAACAAGAGCGCCGAGCACGGAGGCAGATCCGGCAGTGCGAGCCCGTCGAGTTCGAGCGAGCCTTGGGCCGTGCTGCCTTGCCAGTCCGAGTCGAGTCGATCACTGAACTTCCACTGCTCCACATGGGTCCGCCCGAGGAACATGCGCGCATCGTTGGGGATGCGGACGCTCGCTTTGCGGAGCGTTTCGCTGCCATGGAAATTCGCCACCACCAGAAAGGCCTGGCCGGACTTGGTGTCGCGACGCAGGAAGGCATACAACCAGTGACCGGAAGCACTTTCATCCCCTACCCTGCCGAAGTTCGGGTTATCCTTGTTGGCATGGTTGAGTCCATAAAACTCACCCGCGGTGAAGGCACGGTTCTGAGTGACACGGATGAGTTTGCCATACCAATCGCGCAACGATTTCTGCTCATCACTGAGCCTTCCACCATCGAACTTGCCCTTGTTCACCCACTTGGTGAATTCCGGCATCGACCAATAATCAAAAATCGTCGTCCTTGCATCATCGCCGCCGAATCCTTCCTCGCCCGCAGCCGGCTCGCCCACTTCCTGGCCATGATACAACATCAGCGGCCCGCGCCCCATGGCAAACAACACCGCGGAAACCGGCTTGCCCACCTTCATCCCGAGACCGCCCCACTCCTTCGGGCTGGCGAGGCGGACCTCATCGTGGTTTTCCGCATATCTCAGGGAACGATGAAAACGGTAGCCGGTGAATGTGAGCGGATCGAGATCGTTGGCCCATTTTCCGGAATCATAGATGCCTTCCAGAACATCATAACTCGGATCATCATACACCGCATCGAATCCCGCATGCAGCAAATCATCCAGCACATGGCCATCGGTGAGCTTCGCGGGATCATTGTCATAGGCCTCCGCCGCGAAAAACACACCCGCGCTCCGCGCCCGGCAACGTTTCACCACCCAGCGCCAGAATTCCATGGGCACCATGTGGGCCATGTCCACGCGGAATCCATCCACGCCCATCTCCTGCCAGTAGCGCAGGATCTCATCCATCGTCCGCCAGGTCTTGGGCACCTCATCCGGAGCGGCATCCGCTCCCGGCAGGTGCGCGGTATTGCGACCACTCGTGAAATCGTGACCGTAGTTGAGCTTCACGGTTTCATACCAATCGTTGATCGAGGGCGACCATGAGATGACATTGTTTCCCGTCACCCGCCCGAAGTCGGTCTCCGGCGCGAACAATCCATCGCATTGCGGCCGGCCCGCCGTCGGCAGTTTGAGCGGAGGCCCACCACCGGGATGATCGTTTTGAAGATAGAAGAAATGATTGTCCTTGCTGAAAAACTTCGTGCGATCGTCCGCCGCCCCGAAGCTGTGCTCC
>JALOTR010000235.1 GCA_025457805.1 Akkermansiaceae bacterium
GGACCATGGATCCCTCGAAGTTCTCGGAGTCATCCTTGAGAAACTGGGAATCGAAGCCGCAGACACTCTGGATCGAATCGCCCAATGCATTCACAAATCCGTCCGCACCTCGGGCGATCTTGGATCGAAGTTCAACCCGCCACTGACTCAGGAAGCATTGCGCCTCGATAAATCATGGAAAAGCCATGACTTCACCAGCCCGGGTGGATTCAACGACGGAATGGTCGATATCCTGATTCATCCCACTGCAACGATTGACAAAACGATCCTGCTTTTCGGCGATTCGTTCTTCCGGATGATGTTGAATCACCTGAGCGCCGTCTTCAGCAGGGTCATCTGCCTGAGGACGAGATTCTATCATCGCGAAATGGTCGAGTTGATAGAACCCGACATCATCTTGTCCGGAAATGCGGAGTGCTATCTCTCATTCGTGACTTCCGACAAGGAAGCCGTCGCCTTTTCACTGTATTCCCAATTGAAAAACGCGGGGGACCTGACCAAAGACCCACAATTCCTGCGCGCTTACCGCGCCATGACTTCACCTCGCTCGGATTACTCGCGCGAGTTCCACGAACGGATGGCGAACACCTGAATCGCCTAACAGCAATTCTCTTGGTTGTCGCCGTGAGACGGCCTTTCAAACACTGCTCTCAGGGCATATCGTTCCGGGCAATGGAATCCCAGAGAGCCGCCTGACTGGCACTGGCATTGGCAGCAAGTTCCAAAGCATAACGATGGGATTTCTCAGCCATCTGCCTCCGGGCAGCTCCGGATTGAATCAACTGTTCAATCGCCGCAGTCCAGTCCCCATCGACCAGCAAGTCTCCGGAGATCGCCTTCACATGATCCGCAAATGGCACGCAGGAACTGTAAAGCGCTGGAGCACCGATCATGGCATGCTCCATGATCTTGTTGCACGAACGCGCCTCGTTCAAAGAAGTCGCCCGGCAGGGATACACACATACATCAAACTTCATCAAAGGAAGGCTCTTCTTGTAACTCGCCCACGGAAGCGGTGGGTGTGACCGAATCCGGGGAAGCCTCTCAAGCCATGCGGGTGCATGCTTGCCCATGAAATGATTGAAGTTCCAAGTCCGGGATGGGTTCTCAAGCGCAGTCCGAAGCAGACCGATATCACCGGCATGACTTCCCGTGCCGAGAGCCACCACTTCCTTGCCTCCTTCAGATCCTGCCGATGGCATATCCATTGGAATCGGCCAGCTTGGATCAAGGCGGATGACTTTTCTGCCAAGCTGCCCATGGATTTCGGCCAGCTTATCCGACGGAACGATGACAGCTTTCAAATTGTCCCATTGATGACATGAGACAGAGTCTTTCCACGCTGCTCCGATGCGTTGCCGATATCCCGATGGCACCGAGGGATCATTAACGAGCGCGTCCAAATCATCATCGATCAACCAGAAATCAGGATTCCTTCCCGCCACCGCCATCGGCAGGCGCACCGCAACCATGGAAGCACCCACGGCGAATGCCTCGCCCATCTTCCTGCGGCTTTTGCCGATGACAGGAAACCTTGGTGACAATCCATACAACTCGGAAGTTGGCAGGCTCCTTTTTCCAAAACGCTCGAAGATCCATTTCATGGGAAAAGAATGCCTCCGAAAACCTGCTAGCGCCTCACCTCATACAAGGCCCTCATCGTTTCATTGCTCCACTCCATCTTGGCGCGTTCACTCCTGCCATATTTTTGAAACGCGAGACGCATCCGCTGTTTGGGCTGCTGGAAGGCGGCAATCTCCCTGCAATACCGGACCGGATCCTTGCCAGCCTCATGCCATGACGAGACTGCGCCGACCACCTGATTGCAGAAATAATGATAGTTGAACACATCCGCCTTCTCATGAAGCAGGTTGGAAATCAGGAATGCGCGGAGATAGCGCAGCCTGTCCAAATATTCCGTCAGATCGAATCCGCCTGATAGGAATCCGGCCACAGATGGAAACATCCCCTTGGGAGCGTATGCGGCCGTGCCTTCCAGGCACACGATCTTGTCCAACAAGGTCGCCTCGAATCCCAGCGAACTGTTGGTCGTCACCACAACATCGGCAAGCCCCAGCAAGGCCACCTGCTGCGCTGGAGCCCGGACGTCATCGCACCAGATCGCATCCTCAAAAGAGGCCACATATTCTTCCGCAAGATCATGGTCCACCTGGTTGATCTCCCGGAATGGTGCCCCCGGATGGGGCTTGACCACACACACATAGCCGGCTCCCACCAGCGGTGGCAGGACCCGCTTCAGAAAGTCCACACTGCTGTTGAAGTCGGAGAAAAGAATCATGTTCGAGTCATCCCTCAACTGCAATGCAATCAATGCAATCTTCCTATTGCCATGCAAACGCGGTGCATATTGGGAACGCAGAAGTTCGAACCTCTGGGACAAGGGCCCGGTGGACGCGTTGTTCCCTCCCATGAGCTGGAGTTCGGATTCCGAATCTCCCGGAGTGGAGAGTGCCTTGATCACCTCGAAATCCACCTGGCAGATCGATGAATTTCCGTTGACCCCGCGTGGATCGAAAACCACGGAGTCCATGAACGGACTGCGTAGAAATCCCGATTCCATGCTCACTTTTGCAATATCATTCTGATCGCAGAAAACCTCCACCGCCCCGTTCGTGCCCCAATGGACCAGCACATCGAAATCATAGCGGTCGCGGACGGATTCCAGATTCTTCACATAATAATCCGCAACCTCCCCCTTCCCCATCATGAGTTGCTCCCAGAGCTGGATGCCATCATCGTCCCACGGCGTGAACCATTCCTCGATGTTTGCCTTTCCCGGCTCGTCCTCCCAGTCGATCAGAAAGGAACTCATCCATGGCCGGGACTGCATCAGGCGGTTGATCACACGGGCATTCGCATGAATTTTCATGTCGATGCCATGTTCGGAAGTCCTCTCCCAAGGACGTGATCTCTCGATCATGGCAAGAATCTCATTCCCCACCCATAAAAACTCCTCATATCCATTCCGGATCGGATGAGGCTCGAGGTAGTATAGTATTTTCATGATCCGAGATAGGTGTTCTTGTAGGACTCCAGATGATCCGAGGCAATCCAGCCATTCAACACATGGTCCTGAAGGCCCTTTGGATCGGGCGGATGGGAGATGGTCGTGACCATTGCATCGAACCACTCATCAGGCCGCTCCGCCGGAGTGAAATGTCCTTGGTGCGGGGCGAAGTCATCAATCGGGGTGCAAACGAGCGGGATGCCTTGAATGGCGGACTCCAGAAACTTGATTCCGCTTTTGCAACGGTTGAAGACAGACAACTCCAGCGGAGCAATCAGGAGATCCGCAGCCGCCTTGACCCGTGGCAGGCGGAAGATGTCCGTGTGCCGGATGCGGTGGACCTTCGGATGTTTGGCGATTTGGTCCGAAACCGCGAGCGGCCCCACCAGATCCAGCCGTGAAACGGAATCCTGCTCCAGCAATCTCAGGAGCGCATCCTCGGCCACAAGAAAGTCAAGGTCATGGCTTTTGGTGCCGGAAGCATACATGATTGAAACACCTTTCTTCTCCATCCGCTTGTGGGAAAACAACATGCTCGCCTTGGCATAGGAACGGGAGATCCGGTTGGGCACCACCGTCACTTCGATGCCCGGATGATAGAACAGAACCTGGGAACGCAGCGGCTTGGTGCTCACCGTCACCTTGTCAAACAACCTCAAGGCAGACAAGTTTGCTTCGAACGCGTTGACGACCATATCCCTGTCCATCACTCCGTTCTTGTAGGTGGAGGACTGCATCGCGGTAGCCTCGTCCCCGAAAATCAAATCATCATAGTCGGCGATGATGCGCCGCCCGTTGGATCTCGCCCACTCGACGAATTCGATCATCGCCTCACTGTGAATCGGACGGTGGAACACATAACTATCGAATTCATGCGAAGGATGCCCGAAGAACTTGGCAGTGGAGGTCACCGAGCATTTGCAGCCAGCCTCCGATAGCACCGTCGCCGGGTGAAAACAACGGTAACGGGTCGAGGGATCGATCACCGGGGTTTCTACCCTGCTGGTGGTTGAGATAAAGCAGACGGAATTCATCGGAAAGGGTCGTTGGCCTTGATCATGACTAGGCGGAATAGCTGCGCGACAGCGTGATTTTTTCTGATCTCAGATAGCGGTTGCCATCACTGCAGACGAAACAAACCGCATATTCCCTCTCCTCTTGGAGATCGAAGTTGGAGATCTCCCGGAAAAAGGTCATCGACTCCTCGACCTTGTCGGGATCGTCTTCCAGGTCGATGGCCTTCTCTGCAATCGGGCGCAGCTTGGCATTGCCGATGTGGACGCCGTTCTCATAAACACGTGCTTCCCGGATGCGGAGATCCACATGATGGCCGATCCTGCCGGAAATCCGGAGTGCCGTGGCATAAGGCGTTTTCATGGGACCGTGCCGGAAGTCCATGAGCGTCGTGAGCGGATCCGAGTCGGACATCCCAATGCCTTCGAGAAAGCGCGATGAGGCAGGAGTCTGCGCGGCGCGCGCGCCTTTCCAGAACAGATGGTTGTGGCGGCCCGATGCGACAAGGTGGATGGCACCGGGATGCGCGATGGAGGTTTTCGCCCGGTAGTCATTCTTGACGTAATGGCAAAGCGGGCGGTCAGGCTTGTAGTCGCCGACATTGCAGGACGAGATATAATATTCCTGATCAAATAGCGGATGGGGTGAGATCCCATGTCTCCACCCGTATTCGAGATAATGGCTGATGGGCTCAACAGGGGCAGCCCCCAAAGCCTGAAGTTGACCCAGATACCAGGGAGTATCCATCAAGGGGTGCGGTTTCAGCCCTTTTTCCCAGCCCTCATTGAGGTAATGCTGGAGCGCGTCTTCATTCAGTGGCCCGGACGGCAACTGCCGGATGTAATAGCCGGAATCGAAAAGCGGGTGGGGGCTGAGGTGTTTCTTCCAGCCAGCATCCAGATAGTGAAACAGTGGATTGGCATCTTCATCAAGGAAGGCTCTTGCCTGCCCTTGATACCATGAGATATCGAACAAGGGGTGGGGATTGCGGCCCTCGGTCCAACCGATCACCGCAAAATGCCCCAGAGGTTCCAGCTCCATCTCCCGGACATCCTGGTTGATGGAAAGATAACTCCTGACATCAAACAGAGGGTTCGGATTCCGTCCTTCCTTCCAGCCGGTCTGCAGATAGTGGGAATACGGTTCGGTTCCGGTGCCCGCGATGTCTGGATACTGCCTCAGATAGTATCCCACATGGAAGAGCGGATGGGGATTCCGCGATTCCTTCCACCCATTCCTGAGGTAGTGATCCAATGGGCAGAGCCCCAGATTCTGGACATCGGGATTCCTTCCAAGATATGCCTTGCCGTCAAACATGGGATGGGGCAATGCATCGACTTTCCATCCAGTTGTCACATAATGGCTGAGTGGATCCACTTCATCGGAGAAACTGCCATCGGAGTTTTCAAGATACCATTGCGTATCGAAGAGCGGGTGGGGATTCCTGCCTTCCCTCCATCCAGTGCGGAGGTAATGAGCAAGCGGCTCTTCCTTGAGATCATCACTCA
>JALOTR010000236.1 GCA_025457805.1 Akkermansiaceae bacterium
GCCGTTCAAACGTGCCGCCGCCCAGCAGGCCACGCCCTTGCCGAGCACGGATGCGATCAGAATCACCACCCCGATGAGCAGGAGATAGGGATCGCTCACCAGCACCTTGAGCTGGGTGTTCAGTCCGGAAAACGTGAAGAACATCGGCAACAGGAACACCACCGCAAAGGGCTCGATCTTTTTACGGATGTCATCAGCGAAGATCCCTCGCGGCATGGCGATTCCCAGAATGAATCCGCCGAACACGGCATGCACACCGATCACGTCCGCATACCAAGCCGCCAGACAGAACATCGCCAGCACCACGGCCATCATCGCATGGGAAACGCCGCCCTCCCGCTCCGCCCGGCGACCCAGCCCCGAAAGCCACTTGCGACCCACTGTGAGTGCCAGAATCCCGTAAAGTGCCGATCCGCCGATGGCCACGGTCTCCGCGCCGATCTCCAGGCCGCCGAGATTCAAGGGCTGGGATGCACCAAAGCTGGCCAGCACGATGGCCAGCACGCACCAGGCCGCCGCGTCGTCGATCGCCCCTGCGGCAAGAGCGAGCGTTCCGAGCGGCGTGCCGGACAAGCCGCGTTCCGAAATGATCCGCGCGAGCATGGGAAACGCCGTGATCGCGATGGCAGCTCCGAGGAAGAGGGCACCTTCAAAATACCGCACTTTCGGCGTAAAGATCCCTGGAACGTGTTGCAGCCACAGCACCAGCAGCGCCCCCAACACAAATGGCACCAACATCCCGGCGATCGATACGCTTGCCGCGCTTTTTGCCCGCGATTTGAAGTGATCCGTATTGAACTCCAAGCCCACCAGAAACATGTAAAGCCCCACGCCGAGTTGGGCTCCCGCATACAAAATGCCGCGGGATTCCTTGGTGAAAATCAACTCCGTGGAACCCGGCCACAGCAGTCCAAGCAAGGATGGCCCCAGCAGGACCCCGGCGATCATCTCACCCACCACCTGCGGCTGGCCGATTCGTTTCGCCAACAATCCCACCAGGCGGCAAGCAACCAGAATCACCGCCATCTGGAGGAAAAAAGCAGCTGAAAGTGCGTGCATCGCGCGGATGACTATCCGTTTTGATTGCCCGCGCAATCTAATTTCCACATCGAGTTTCCGCTTTCATCCCGCCTCACCTCATTCAATCTCGCCGGCGATGCGACGCACCGGAACCGCCCACACCCGCCACCAATCGCTGGAGATCTGGAAATCCGATCTCGCCACCGAGTTCCGCGTGGAAGGTGCCGTGCACGCCTGGCACCACCAGCGCCGCTTCCTCACCGGCCTTGCCTGGGACATGATCGCCGCCTCCGCCCTGCTCGGGAAAAACCACCCGCCGCGCTCCGTCCTCATGCTCGGCCTCGCTGGCGGCACCGCCTTCCGCACCCTGCGACACCTGCTGCCGGATTGCCAGCTCACCGCCATCGATATCGACCCGGAAATCGTCCAACTCGCCCGCGATCACATGCAGCTCGACGATCTCGGCATCGAGGTGATCATCGGCGATGCCTACGCCTGGCTCGCCAAAAACAAGCGCCGATTCGACGTCGTCATCGACGACATCTACCTCGCTGGCAAAACCGACGTTTTCCGCCCCCGGGCCTGGGCCAGCGCGCTCATGGACCACCTCACCCGCGCCGTCTCGCCGGGCCGTGTCCAGGGCGTCAACCTGGTCACCGGCCCCGGCCACCGCTCGATGCAGTCGCTCACCCGCAAGGTGTTGCGTGAGACTTTTCCCACCGTACGCAGTCTCAAATCGCTGGAAGCGATGAACGAGGTGCTCGTTGCCGGCCAGTTCGTGGCCGCCAAATCCCGCCTCAAGTCCTTCGGCGACGCCTTCCCGGAATGGCGCGATCGGATTTATTGGGATCGGATCGAACTCCACCGGGTTTCCTGAAACCCCGCATCCATGCCCGATCCTCTCCAGCAGCACTACGAAACTCTCACCTACCCGGCGATGAGCCACCCGCCTTCGGACCCGGCGCTCACTGCGGCGTCGGCTTGGTTGCGCGGTCATCGGGCACCCGATCCCGCCCACGCTACGATTCTGGAAATCGGCTGCGGTTCCGGGCTCAACCTCATCCCGCTCGCCCTCCGCTGGCCAAAGAGCCGACTCGTTGGAATTGACCTCTCCCGCACTGCCGTTGCTGAGGCTCAAGCACTTGCAGTGGAAGCGGGTGTTTCGAACGTGCGTTTTATTGCGGCGGATCTGCGGGAGTTCCGAACCGCGCCGGGAGCGGTGGATTTCATCATCGCCCACGGTTTTCTCTCCTGGGTGCCGGACGACGTGAAGGCGGCCTTATTCACATGTTGTGAACATTCGCTGTCTCCCCAGGGAATCGCCACCATCAGTTTCAACGTCCGCTCAGGCTGGGAAGCGCGATTTCCCGTGATCAAAAAAACCCGCGCCATCCTCGCTGCCGGAGCGGGGGATATTCCCACCGCCCTTGGGATTCTGCGATCTGTCACCGAACCCGATTCGCCGGAAATTCCCATCATCGACGACATGCTCGCCAAGGGCCCAAGCATCCTCGCCTTCGATGACTTCGGCCCTGTGAACGATCCGCTATCGCTGGAAGAGGTCGTTCGGACTGCGGAAAACAGCCGTCTCAAATGGATCGGCGAATCCGAGTACGCGGAGAACTTCCGGACTTCTCCCAGCGGTGAACTCCCCGATCAAATCGCCGCTGATGCCGAGAATCCACGAACTTTCCGGTCCACTGTTTTCTCAAAAAAATATCCGGAATCGGTTGATTTCGAATCAGTCATCGAGAGTATTCCCATCTCTGTTCACCCCTCCAGTTCTGTTGCCAACGAAGAATTGAAACAATTGATTGAATCTGACGCTTTCGCCGAAAGCCGTTGTGTGCCTCTCGATTCTCTTCCCTTTCCTCCCGCCGTTCTCAAACAACTGCTTGAATCCGGTGAGCTGATTCCCCGGACCGAACCGTTGCGTTTTGATCCCCGTCCTCCGGAGCGTCCTTGTTTGAATTCCTTCCGGCTGGCCTGCGCACGGCGGCATCTGCCCCTGGTGGACGTCTGGCACCGAGCCTGTGCCTTTCCTGAGGCGCAGTATCCCATCCTCAGTGCCATGGACGGGACGCGAGACATCGACGGGCTGGCCCGTTTCTCAGAATCCCATTGTCCGAATTTCGATTTCCGCGCCTGGCTCGGTCATCTCGCCTCGCGCGGAATGTTTGCCTGAGCGGCGGGTCACTTGCCGCTGTGATGCACGCCGGGGCCGGCAGGCAGGCAGCGGCCGGAAGGCTTGCCGGTCATCGGATCGACTGGGGTGAGGGTGCGGCATGAGCTAAGGCCGACGGCAAGACCGATCAAGGGAAGAAGCAGCAGGTATTTCATGTGTTCGGGTTCGGGTGTGGCGGAGTCCTAGCAATTTCCCGCCGGGAACTCCAGAAAACTCTTCATCCGCTTCCGGATTGCACTTGGGCGCGTTTGTGAATTCGCGATTTTGCGACCTCAAAGAAGATTCCGCCTGAAAGCGGTGATTGTGCCTGCCCCGGCATGCGGGTTTTTCAGGTGTGGGAGGCGATGATTCCGGCTGCTTGGCTTTTTGGAAGTTTGCCCTGCCATTTCGCTTGCCACCGTACGGGGCAGGCCCCACAAAAGCGCCCGCTTTTCCGTCAGGGCATCATCTTTTCCGGAACGGCGGAACAATCCCTACTCGCGAGCTCACATGGACAGCATCTCATCCCGTATTGCCAAGGTTTCCCCATCCCTCACACTGGCCGTCACCGCACAGGCCAAAGCCATGATCGCCAAGGGCGAAGAGGTTTACGCACTCGCTGGAGGCGAACCTGAAGTGGACACCCCGGAATTCATCAAGGAGGCCGCGATCAAGGCGCTTCTCGAAGGAAAAACCAAATACACCCCTTCCGGTGGCATCCCCGAACTGCGGGAAGCGCTTTCCGCCAAGTTCCTCACGGACAACAATCTCAAATACGCCGCCAGCCAGATCTGCGTGACCGGCGGTGCGAAAATGGCCTGCTACAATGCCATCCTCGCGGTGATCGAAGAAGGTGACGAGGTCATCATCCCGACGCCTTATTGGGTTTCCTATCCCGAAATGGTCCGCCTCGCCGGTGGTGTCCCCGTTCTCGTGGAAACCAAGGAATCCACCGGTTGGAAAATGACTCCCGAGCAATTCGAGGAAGCCATGACCCCGGCCACCAAGATGGTCATCATCAACTCTCCCGGCAACCCGACCGGTGCCGTTTACACCGCCGACGAACTCCGCGCCCTCGGTGAAATCGCCCTCGAAGAAGACATCGTGATCCTTTCCGATGAGATCTACGAAAAGCTCGTCTATGGCGAGGCCAAGCACGTTTCCATCGCCTCCCTCAGCGAGGAACTCTACAACCTGACCATCACCGTCAATGGCTTCTCCAAAGCCTACTCGATGACCGGCTGGCGTCTCGGCTACACCGCTGCTCCCAAGCCGCTGGCCGATGCGATCGACAAGATCCAGAACCACACCATCTCCAACGCCAACACCTTCTCGCAATACGGCGCGCTCGCCGCTTTGCAGGGCGACCAATCGTTCATCGAAGACCTGCGCGGCGAATATGATGTGAAGCGCCAGTTCGTCTTCAGCCGCCTCAAGGCCATCCAAAACGTCCGCGTTGTGGAGCCGCAAGGTGCCTTCTACTTCTTCGTTTACACCGGCAACACCGGCCTGAAGTCGATGAACCTCTGCGACAAACTCCTCTCGCGCTATAAGGTGGCCACCGTCCCCGGCGTCGCCTTCGGCTACGACGAAGGCATCCGCCTCAGCTACTGCACCACCCTCGACGTCCTCAACGAAGGCCTCACCCGCTTCGAGCAGTTCTGCCGCGAACATTGATAGATCGGACATGGGATATTTGGGGATTGGAAATTGGGGGAAATACCCAGGATCCGCTTCCTGAAAATCGAAAATCCGCCATCGCCGAATCATTTCACCGCCCCCAGGTCCGCCCGGGGGCGGTTTTTTTGGGCTTGGGTTTCCTATATCAAGAGGGATCGAAACATGAAATCGTGCAACTTGACTGCACGATTTCATGTTTCGATGGGCTGAGGCACTTGGAGTCGATTCCTGAAAGCCGCGGAACAACGCAACCGCCAAAGCCCCCCACGGCAATCAAGCTAGGGAATTTTCAACCGCAGATGGACCCAGATCCACGCGGATGAAAGAGGGATGATGCCAAGCCATTGGGAAGGAGATACAAAACGTCCCGTGACCACGATCAAAACGCCATGATTTCGTCCAAATCTGCGTTCATCCCCGTTCATCTGCGGTTCATTTTCTCTTCATCGTGGTCCGCCATCCCGAGCTTGATCGTCCTGCCAAAGCCCCGGAAATTTCCGCATTGCCCGCAGGGTGGGGATTTCTATCATCGCGGCGTTCCTTTTGAAATCATGACGACATCACCAGAATTATCGGGCAGCCCCAAGCTGTATAACAAATTGCTTGCTGCCATCGCCGGCCTGGGCGGGCTCTTGTATGGCATCGATATCGGCATCATCGCCGGAGCGCTGCTTTA
>JALOTR010000237.1 GCA_025457805.1 Akkermansiaceae bacterium
TTCCAGAGGCGCTCAAAAATGTAGCCTCCGAACCCGACAATGCCGATGGCTCGGAAATCTCGGAAGACGTCATGGAAAATCCTCCCGAAGAAGGGGAATTTTCCGACGAAAACCGCTGAACACTGGGCAACCACCCTTTTCCCGAATCAACCAATCCGGTTCAGCTCGCGGGCCACAATCATCAGCGTCTCGCGCACACCGGGGGCGAATCCACCATCGGTTTGCACTGCCAACATGACGGAACCTTCGCGGATGAATTCCAATGGTACCGAGCCCGCATAGAGCTTGAGCGTGCCGGAACCAAAACCAAGGCTCGGAATCAGATTCTTGAGCGCATCGATGGTGGACATGTCCGACGGACTCACCCGGGCAATATTCCGCATGCCGGGAAGGGCGCGGGAACGTTGGAGGATCTCGTCGGCATTCATCTCGCGGTCCACACCGAAGATGGCGCGGAGTTCGAGTTGGCGGATGTTGAAAGAGTCCGAGTGACCCTCGTCCGAGCTTGCGGCTGGCGCAGGCGCCGCGGGCGCTGGAGCAGCAGCCGGGGCCGGAGCGGCCGCAGCAGGAGCGGGGGCAGGAGCCGGCACGGCAGCCGCCGGAGCAAAAGCGGATGGAACTTGCGCAGGTGCGGCAGCCGGCTGCGGAACAGGCTCAGCCGCCACCGCCGGTGTGAAGACCGATGGCACAGCAGACGCGGGCGGCGTCGGCACGGGCGTGGCGGTTTCCTGCCAGTTGGTGAACGCAGCAATCGCCGCTTGAGTGGAAGAAGATGCAGCACGGACGGGCTCCGCCGTGAAGGGCGAGGAAGCAGGTGCCTGTTGCGGTGCCACGGAAAATGGCGAGGCGGGAGCCGCGGCAGGCCCGGAATCAAAAGGACCGGACCCGAATGCAGGTGTCGCCGGGGCCTCGAAGCCGAATCCCTCGCTGGGCTCGGCAACTTGGAAGGGAGAATCCATTTTCCGGCGCTCGGGAAGTTTCACCGGCTTGCCGAATTCACCGGAAGATCCCTCCGTCACGTCATCCACCACCATGAAGGGCGAATCCTGACGGGCAACCGCAGTGAAAGGGCTGGCCGCAGCCGCCGCGGCATCCGCAGCAGGCTCGTGAACCACGGCGAAAGGCGAATCCTGACGGGGCGCACCTTGATTGGGAAAACTGTCGAAAATACCTCGGGTCGTGCTCATGATGGAAGATCGGTGGGGGTGGCAACGCAAAGGCCTCGCGTCACTACGGAGAAAAAAAGCTTAAACAATGCCGAAAGTCGAGCCCCACGATAAAAAAATCAGCCATGACCATTTTGATCGAGCAAACGCTTCAGGCGGTTTTTCATCGAAACCTTCGCCACAGCCGCCAAACGGTCCACAAAGAGAACGCCGTTGAGGTGATCGATCTCATGCTGAAGCGCCCGGGCAAGGAGGCCATCGGTTTCCACTTCCAGCACGGTTCCATCCAGTTGCGGCAAGGTCGCCTTCACCGCCATCGGCCGCCGCACTTCCGCGCGGATGCCCTTGATGCTGAGGCAGCCTTCCATTCCGGATTCCTTCTCCTGGCTGAACTGCAACTCGGGATTGATGAAAATCAGGGGCATGATCGACTCCAACTCCGCGTCCTCGCCATTCACCTTCAGAAAAGTCACGCACTCGGGATCGTGGGACACATCGATCACCGCCAAGCGGATATCCTCACCCACCTGCGGTGCGGCCAGGCCCACGCCGTTGGCGTCCACCATCGTATCCAGCATGTCCGCCACGAGTTGGATGATGGTTTCATCCACCTCATCAACGGGGCGGCAACGCTGGCGGAGGACGGGATGACCGTATTGGACGATTTCGCGGATCATGGGCAGTTGAAAAATCCCTACCCGACGCCAACCCAAAGGTCAAACCCCGGAAACTCCTCAAATCACCACGTGCAATCCCGACCAACCCGCGCTTGATTCAGGATATGCGTGAAACGCTATTGCAAAGTCCGGTATTTTCCATGGCGGTGGAGCAGTTTGATCAGGTCGCCGATTTCCTCAACCTAACTGACAGTTTGCGCGAGCGCTGCAAATGGCCCAAACGGTTCATCACCGTCACCGTGCCCATTTTGCGCGACGATGGCAGCACGCAGGTATTTTTCGGCCATCGCGTGCAGCACCACCTCACCCGCGGCCCCACCAAGGGCGGACTCCGCTACCATCCCTCGGTGGACATCGGGGAAATCACCGCGCTCGCCATGTGGATGACCTGGAAATGCGCGCTCATGGACCTGCCCTTCGGTGGAGGAAAAGGCGGCATCGCCTGCGACCCTCGCAGCATGTCGGCCGGCGAGTTGGAGCGCCTTACCCGCCGTTTCACGATGGAGATGATCCCCTTCATCGGCCCGGAAATCGATGTTATGGCCCCGGACATGGGCACCAACGAGCAAACCATGGCCTGGATGGCGGATACCTATTCCACCCATGCCGGCCACCTCGTTTCCACCATCGTCACCGGCAAGCCGCTCAACCTCCAAGGCTCCTGCGGACGCACCCGCGCCACCGGCCATGGAGTCGCTTTTCTTGCCTCCAATGCACTCCACAAACTCGGCACATCCGTTCAAGGGGCCAGCGCCATCGTCCAGGGTTTCGGCAACGTCGGATCGCACACGGTCTTCACCCTCGCCTCCTACGGGGTGAAAATCTCCGGCATCGCCGATGTCAACGGCGCGATCTGGAATGCCAATGGCCTCGATGTCACCAAACTCCGCAAACACGTCGCCAAAACGGGCAGCATCGTCGGCTTCAAAGAGGCGGAACCCATCGATCCCGCCCTGCTCCTCCAGCAACCTTGCGACATCCTCGCCCCCTGCGCCCTCGACAGCGTCATCACCGGCGAAAACGCCGCCCAACTGCGATGCCGCATCCTCGCCGAAGGTGCGAACGGCCCCACCACTCCAGAGGCCGACCGCATCCTCAACGCTCGTGGCGATGTCTTCATCATCCCCGACGTGCTCTGCAATGCCGGTGGCGTCACGGTCTCCTATTTCGAGTGGGTGCAGAACTTCCAACACTACCGCTGGACCGAGCGCGAAGTCATCACCCGACTCGAGACCATGCTCCAAGCCGCCTTCACCAAAGTCACCGGCTACGCCAAACGCCACGGCATCAGCCACCGCACCGCCGCCCAAGCCATCGCCATCAAAACCGTAGCCGACGCCAAATCCGCCCGCGGCCTCTTCCCATAAGCCCGCCAAAAATCGCCCCAACCCTTCACAAGAAAATCTTTATTAAAAGCCCGGCTTTTTATTGTCCTCTCCCAGCCTGGAATGCATCCCCTCCTCCCCCCGGCCACCAGTCTTCCCTCCAAGTAGATTTTTGATTAAAAGCCTGACTTATAGTTGGAAAATCCCCCAATTCCCTCCTACCGGCCCGTTTCAGGCGCGGAACGTCCGTTGCGCGGATGGGCCGCGGTAATCATTCCCCACGAAGGTATCCGCGCCACGATGAAGGGCAGCGGGTGATTTCAGCACCCCCACTCGCCCTACGCGGCAGAAGGCTTGGCGGTGATCCGCAGGTCGCGTGAATCCACCCATTTCATCGAGATAATCCGCCACCGCTCCCGGGCCATACCAGACCATGGTGTTCCCATAGGGAAACGAATCCTCCTTGGGCATCCAAAGCAAGGACGACGCCTGCCATTTGCCGAAAGTGTTCACCGGCTGGCAAAGGAGGATCATGTCGATATGGGGAGCCTCCAACCTCGCCTGCCGGATGACTTCAAAAATCCGTGACGCGTTGACGGAAGGAATAATGTCATCCTCCATGATGATGATCCCCTCTTCTCCAAGCTCCGGAAGATGCTCGGTCATCACCCCCAGATGGGACATCAGGCATGCTTTCTCGCCAAGAGTGAGATCGCGTCCGCAACCGGGAGACCTGGAGGAAACACGAACAGGAGGCATGGGCACCTTTCCGGCTTCGAGATCCCGACGATCCACTGCTGTGAAAAACTTCAGGTCGTCGCCAAAGATGGGTTTCCAGAGTTCATCCATCTGTGCGCGCCGCTCGGTGGCACGTTCCAAATTGATGCATACCACCTTCGGGTTGGGTCCCGGGCGGATCACTTCGCCGACCTTTTGGTTCCATCCCAGATCGAAACGTCGTGCCGTCTCAGCCCATGCCCGCTGCCTCGCCGCGGAATTCTGCAGTTTCTCAATACCGGTCCCCGGAGAGCGCCGCGGATTGAAGACTTTCACTTCATGGATCACCCCGAAAGGCCGCATCGATTGATAACATGCTTTTGAAATGACAAAATCCGTTCCCCAGCCTGTGAGATAGGGTGATGCAGGCCTGAAAACCTTGAGAAACTGGAGAAGCGCATCGCGTTGAAACAAGACACAGGTCATCTCCACAAAGTTGCAGAATGCCACTCCCCTCCCCGGCTTGTGCTTCATGTGCTGCCAGGAAATCTTGCCCCTCGGATCATGCGATGGAGCGCTGACAGGAAGATCCAGGCGGGCCGCCTCCTGCACCAGCGTGGCGATCTGACTTGAGCTGAGTTGTATGTCATCGTCACATACCAGAAACCACTCATATCTTTGGGCAGCATCGGGATTCTCATCCATCCACCACAATAGATTCTGGAATTTTCCGCCTTTCCGACGATCAAAATAATCCACCCGTTTCGGCAGAGTTAAGGCAAGATGGTGTTCGTCGTCATCCCCATAATAAACAACCGCCACATCATGCGGACCGCCTAGCCAGGTCAGCACGGCGGATTGCTCATCGCCCACCGATCCAAAGACCAGCGTCGGCGGAATTCTGGGAGAAATGGGTGTTATCTTCATACGCGGGCCGATATAACAATCGATCCCTGTTTGTTTTGCATTCTCCTCCGCCCAGTCGAACCACTTCAAACTCAGCTCACCCGATTCTGTTAGATTCCATATACCCGTGCAACCGGAGCTGATGCGGTAAAACAGATCGCCGTCGTGCAGATGGATATCGTCCTTCCATCGGCGATGCTCGACACGGTAGCGGCCAACGGGTTTTGTCGTGCAAAACACATGGATGGCCCTCATTTGCTGGGGAGAGCACCAATGTGCTGACACCATGGAATTGTGAAACATGGGAAAGGGAGCCTTCCTCCAATTCAGCATCCGCGTGCTCTGAGGAACAGCTCCGTGACGAATCGCTGCCTCACCTATAATAACATCCTCCGCACCAGTGGAGGGCAGAGTGGAATCCGCTGCGAGCAGTTTCACCAACTCGCGTGAAAGCAAATAGCCCGCACCTCCGCTCGGGAAGCCCCTCTGATCCAGCGTTTCATTGCCAAGCAACGATATGCCCGGATGCACGATTTTTTTCAATCGTTCCAGCGAGAGATAGGTGTCGTCATCACATTTGAAGAGCCAGTCGAACTCAAAGTGTTCCAGCGCATGGCGAAAAAACGATAGGACTTTGGAAGGCAATTCTTCGTAGGAATCACCCGCATCCACCTCGATGGTATCGGTTTCCATGTTTTCCGTATCACCCCGACCCACAAACAAGCGGCAAACCACTCCATCGACCTC
>JALOTR010000238.1 GCA_025457805.1 Akkermansiaceae bacterium
GTCCGAGTAGGGATCCACGCCGAGTTGCTTGGCGGTATCGAGTTTCGCCTTGTCGAAGCCCGCGGCGTTTTTCGCCGCCTGGCCGAGGCCTGCGCCCATCTCCCTGGCGGCGACGTCCGGGTCTTCATTGGAATTGGCGCTGTCCTGGATTTTGCGGGCTCCGCGTTCGATGGATCCGCCGATTTTGCTGAAAAAGTGCCCCACGGTCTTGGGTGCCTGTTTCACCGACTTGACCGGATTGGTGACGATGTTTTTCACGGCATCGATGGGTTGCTCGATGGAGCGTTTGACGCCCTCGGCGAAAAGATCGCCCTTGCTGGTATCCACGAGTTTGCGGATGGCCTCGGCTTCGACGATGCGGCGTTTGGCTTCCGGCACGCCGATGGCTTGGAAGGTGCCGAAGTCGGTATCGATCTCGAAATGGGCCATATAACCGTCCGTGCCGACCAGATCCCGCACCCGGTGGGAGGGGCCGCGCAGGAGTTCGGCCGGGAGAAGGTCGGCGGCACGGACGAGCGCGCCTTGCTCGTAGGTGGCTGCGGGTGCCTGGGCGAAAGCAGGCGATGCAAGGGCAAGGCAGACGATGGTGGGCAGGATGGTGTTTTTCATGGGAAAGATGGGATTCAGGGTTCTGTGGGAGCGGGAGCTTCGGCGAGGAGTGCCTCGGCAGTGAGTTCGGCAAACGAGCCTTGAGTGCCCGCATAGTGGATTTTGCGTTCTCCATCCAGCACATAAACCAATGGCCATGAGCCCACGCGGTATTGTTTGGAAAGCTGATGGGTGGGATCCGAGAAGCTGCGCCAATTGACAAGGCCCTCCGCTTCCATGGCGCGGAGGTATTCGAGCGAATCATGATTCACGCCGAGCACGACGAAGGGTTTGCCTTCGAGTTTTTTCTGCATGTCCCGCGTGATTTCCACCACCCGATCTGCTTCCGGCATGGTGCTGGTCCAGAACAGGAGGAGGATGACCTTGCCCTTGAAATCGGACAATTTCATCAAGCGTCCGCCAGAGTCCATGCCACTCAGATCCGGTGCTTCGCGGCCTTTGGTGAGAAAGCGGATGATATACAATTCATCTTCCGCAAGCTTCGCTACGGTGGTCGATCCGATCGGCACTTCAGAGCTTTCCACAATCGCCTTGCGGAGGGCGGTGAGGCGTTTGCGCATGAGTTCGGCATCGTCACCGAGCGTCTTGAGCACCATCGCGGAGGCCAGCGCGGCCACTCCCTGGACCTTCTTGTCGGGGTGGCTTTTCTCGATTTTTTCCAAAATGGAAAGCGAGCGCGGATCCTGATAAGTCACGAGCGCCATGCACATCGGCACCAAGCGGCTGCTTTTCAGGTGGAAACCTTCCACAGCCTTGCGCACGGCTTCGGTTTCCTTGCCAAACATCGGTGTGGTGACTCCTTCCGGGGTGGTGTTGACCAAGCCTTGCGAGGCACGCAGGAACCAAGCCGCGGGCTCGATCGTCCATTCCTCGGAGAGGGAATCGCCGATGACCGACCACATTTCCTTGGCAAAAGCCGCGGTATCCGGCCGGGCGGCAAATGCCTTGGCGCGTGCCTCGGGAGTGCTGGCGGCGCGCGTTTCGAGGGACCATTTTTCCATCGTCAAATCCCACGTTTTCTGGATGCGCAGCGCCTCGGATGGCGAGGCACTCACGGGTGCGATGAGCAGCAGTGAGACTGCGGCAATGAGGTGGCTCAGGCGTTGCATGGCCGGAGGATAATCACCTGCCATGCGCGGATGGAATCGAAAATGCCAGGTCAGCCGGGAATCCCGCAAAACTCCGCCGCCGCGAGGCGCGCCCATTGATCCGCGGAAACGACGGCCTCCAAGGTGGACGAGGCTTGGGCGATGTGCGCATCCATCACATGGCCCACGCAGTCCCAGATCCCGGGGAAGGGGACTTTCCCGGCGCGGAAAGCATCCACTGCCACCTCGTTGGCGGCGTTGAATACCGCAGGCAAGGTGCCCCCGGCGAGGCCTGCCCGCCTTGCGAGACCCAGCGCCGGGAAATCCTGCTCACGCGGTGCCTCGAATTCCAATTTCGCCAAAGCCGGGAAATCCAAGGGCTTCAAGCCGCCCCGGAAGCGCTGCGGCCAGGTAAGCGCGTATTGAATAGGGAAGCCCATGTCCGTGCGGCTCATCTGCGCCAGGACGGAGCCGTCGGTGAATTCCACCATCGAGTGAATGATGCTTTGCGGATGAATCACCACATCGATGCGCTCCATGCCGATGTCGAACAACCACCGCGCCTCGATCATTTCCAGGCCCTTGTTGAAAAGCGTGGCGGAATCGATGGTGATTTTCGGCCCCATGTCCCAAGTCGGATGACGCAGCGCCTGCTCGGGCGTGACGTGGGCGAGCTCCGCCGCGGGCAATTTCCGGAAAGGCCCGCCGGATGCGGTGAGAATCAGCCGTGCCACCTCTGCCTCGCCGCCGCTGTGGCCGTCCAGGCATTGGAAAATCGCGTTGTGCTCGCTGTCCACGGGCAGCAATTTCACCCCCCGTTTGCGGGCTGCATCGGTGATGACCTCGCCCGCCATGACGAGGATTTCCTTTGAGGCGATCGCGAGATCCTTGCCTGCCTCGATGGCCGCCAGGGCGGGTTGCAGACCGGCTGTGCCGACGATTGAAACGAGCACCACGTCGGCCTCCTGCATCGCCGCCAGTTCCACCAATCCCTCAGGCCCCGTGTGGATGGTCACGCCGGCAGGCAGCAAGCCCCGCAACTCGGCTTCCTTGCTGGCATCATAAATCGCCACGTGCCGCACGCCCGTCTCCCTTGCCTGCTCCGCGAGTTTGTCCACCCGGCTCGCTGCGGCGAGCGCGATGATTTCGATGTGATCCGGTAGCTCGCGGGCGACTCTCAAGGTGGAGCAACCGATGGAACCGGTGGAACCTAACAGAACCACCCGGCGTTTGCGCGGAGGATTCATGCAGCGGGAAGAAGGATCCATTTCAGATAGAAATATGTGGCGGGAGCCGTGAAGCAGACACTGTCGATGAGATCCAGCGAACCACCAATCCCCGGCAGCATGCGCCCCGAGTCCTTGGCGTTGAGAGCGCGCTTGACGACGCTTTCCGCGAGATCACCGATCACCGCGAGGATGGCCAGCAGGAAACCGAGCGCCACGACGTGCCCATAGTTTCCAAACACCGCCAGATGCTGGGGAAACATCGCATAAAGCCCGCAACCCGCGAGTTGTGAGAAAAACAAGGCCCCGGCAAATCCCTCCCACGTCTTCCCCGGACTCACATGCGGGATCATCTTGTGTTTGCCGATCATCGAGCCGGTGATGTAGGCACCCATGTCCGTGAATTTCGTCACCGCCAGGACCCATAACAACAAGAATGCCCCGGTCTGTGAAACTGTGCCCGGCTCCGCATTCCACCCGGGGACCATGAAAACAATCCGCGCGAGAAAATTGAACAGCACCGCGATGTAAACAAAGCCCAACACATTCAGTGCCACTCCCGTCAGCGATTCCAGACCGCGGATTGGATGCCGGAGTTGCAGCGTGAAGGCACCGGCCAGCGCGATGAAAATCGCCATCGCATCCAGCCCGGCAGGCGGCTCGGCTCCCCGCAGGAAACAGGCATGCAGCACCCCGCAGTAAGCGACTGCTAACAGAATGCCGAATTTCGGAAAGCACCATACCTTCGCCGCCTTGAGCATGCGGAAATACTCCATGCTCGCAATGATCGCCAACACCGCGATGAGACCCAGATAGGCCCATGCCCAGCGACTCATGAAAATCGCCGTCACCAATGCCCACAGCGAGAGCGTGCTGGCAGTCCGCCGGAAAAAAACAATCGATTTCGAAGGTGCCGCTGAATCCGCCATGTGCCCGGGAATCCAAGCCCGCCGTGGCGGACGTGGCAACTCATTCCCGCAGCCCCTCCGCAACCTTTTTGCCTCCATGGAGTTTCATGATCACGCGAGACCTCGAATCGGACTCCACTCACCAACCAAGCATCAACATGAAAACCACACTGTTTGCCACACTCGCCGCTCTCGTCGGCACCTGCATGATCGCATCCGCCCAGGACGGCCCAAACCGCCCGAAGCGCCCCCAAGGCCCACCTCCTGGTGAAGTCCTCAAGGAGTTCGACAAGGACGGCGATGGCAAACTCTCCGATGACGAGCGCACCGCCCTGCGCGAATCGATGAAGGCCAAGGCCGAAGAGCGCCGCAAGGAAATGATGAAGAAATACGATACCGACGGCGACGGCAAACTCAGCAATGAAGAGCGCGAGAAAGCCGTGGCAGAGCGCAAGGCCGAGATGCTCAAGAAATACGACAAGGACGGCGATGGCAAACTCAGCCAGGAAGAACGCGCCGAAATGCCACGCCCACCCCGCGGCGAAGGCGGCCCCGGCGGCCCCGGCGGCAAGCGTCCCGGCGGCAAGGGCAAAGGCCCGGGCGGTGACAAACCAGCCGGTGAAAAACCACCCGGCGACAAGCCCGTTGTCGAATAAATGATTTTCGGCTCAGCCGATTCCACTCCCAGCCGCGGCCGGTCCTTCCGGTCCGCGGCTTCTTCTTTTCCCCGGTCCACTCCGCCCCCACCACACTCCCCGCATCCGGGACTTGCACCCGCGCCGCCCTCGCTCTAAGCATCCGCCCACGATGACGCACGACCCCGACCAACATGCCTCGCTCGGAGCGATGTATTCGGATTATTTCCTCGATTACGCCAGCTATGTGATCCTCGAACGTGCCGTTCCCCACCTCTACGACGGCCTCAAGCCCGTTCAGCGCCGCATCCTCCACGCCATGGATGAAATCGACGATGGCCGCTACAACAAGGTCGCCGGGATTGTTGGAAACACGATGAACTACCACCCGCACGGCGACCAATCCCTCGGTGCAGCCATCGTCGGGCTCGGCCAGAAAGACCTGCTCATCGATACCCAGGGGAACTGGGGAAACACCCTCACCGGCGATGGTGCCGCCGCCCCTCGTTACATCGAGGCCCGCCTCACCAAGTTTGCCAACGACGTCGTCTTCAATCCCAAGACCACCAAATGGCTACCCAGCTACGATGGCCGCCGCAAGGAGCCGGACACGCTGCCGGTGAAGTTCCCGCTGCTGCTCGCCCAAGGCGTCGAGGGCATCGCCGTCGGCCTTGCCTGCAAGGTCCTGCCGCACAATTTCATGGAACTCATCGAGGCCTCCATCGCCGTCCTCCGCAACGAACCCTTCACCCTGCTCCCGGACTTTCCCACCGGCGGCATCATGGATGCATCCGATTACCGCGATGGCCTCCGCGGTGGCAAAGTCCGCGTCCGTGCCCGCATCTCCACGGAGAAAAAAGGCATGCTCCGCATCACCGAGATCCCCTTCGGCACCACCACCGGGGCGCTCATGGAATCCATCGTCGCCGCGGCCGATAAAGGGAAAATCAAAATTGCCAAGATCGAGGACAACACCGCTGCCCACGCCGACATCCTCGTCCACCTCCCCGCCGGGGCCGATGCGGAAACTTCCCGCGATGCCCTCTTCGCGTTCTCCGATTGCGAACTCA
>JALOTR010000239.1 GCA_025457805.1 Akkermansiaceae bacterium
CTGGCTGCTGGGCACGGCGCCGAAGCCGCTGGAGTCGATCGGGATGCTCATCGAGAGGCAATTCCGCCCCGAAGCCGCGGCGATGCGCGCGGTGAGTTCCGGCCCGGTGGAGACCCGCAGTGGAAATTGGCTGTGGACCCGCGATACCCGCCGACCCCTGCCACGGCGCACGGATTTCAAACCGGGAACGAAGCCGGAAGTGTTCCTGCGCTTGTTCGATCGCTCGGATGCCGGGGCCTTGTTGAAGGGAAAAGTCTATGTCCGGGCCTTTGCGCTGGGTCGCTATGAAAACGCCGCCTGGTCGCCCCTTGGTGGAACGCCGCAGGAACTCAGGGCGGACGCGGGTGGATTTGTGCGGATTTCCCCGGATCGAAAATTCCGCTCCATCGCTCACGAGGTATTCCACTCGGCGGATCCCGGCGGGCAAAATGTTTTCACGGCCTTGCAAGGTGCTACCTTGGCCGGAATTTCGCCCCTCCAGCGTTTGGACGAGGGCCTGCATCTTCTGCCCGCATCCAACGCGGTGGGCGGATACCAATACCACGCCAGTTCCCAACCGCTGCGCCTGGAGGATTTGCCCGATGGCGAGTTGCTGCCATGGCCGAACGCGCCGGATGAATTCCGCGACCTGCCTGCCGAGCCCGCCGCGTTCATGGAAAAACTCCGCACGGTGGCCCGCAGCGCCGCCGGTGGGGGCACGTTGAAACAGCAACTCCTCCAAATCCAAAACCACCTCCGCACGACCCTCGATTACTCGCTGGAGACGGACAACGCGCTCGACCTGGATCCGATCGAAAATTTCCTCTTCCAGGAAAAACGCGGTCACTGCGAATACTTCGCCACCGCCGGTGCCCTGATGGCCCGCGCGCTCGGCGTGCCCTCGCGGGTGGCTTACGGTTGGGCGGGCGGAAAATGGTTTGAGGAATCCGGCCTGTTTGTCTTCCGCGCCAACGAGGCCCACGCCTGGACCGAGGTGTGGCTGGAGGATCATGGCTGGGTGCTGATGGACCCCACGCCGCAATCGACCGGCATGGGAGATCGCGCCCAGGTGGCTGCTCCCGGGGAGGCTTTGCCGAATTCGCAGTCCGATCCCACGACCACGGAAACCATCACCAGCAGCGCGGTGGATGGCGATTTCCCCCGATTGGCGCTGGCCTTGATGGTGGGATTTGCGCTGCCCGCCGGGGTCATCGCCTGGTGGCGGGGACGCCGGGCCCGCAAGGACGAACGGGCGGCGATTTCCCCTCAAGACGCACCCGGCGGGCCTTCTCCAGGTTATCTCAAATCCTGGCGTCACGCTTGCGCCGCCCGCGGCATGCCGATGCCCGCCGGATTCACCCTGCGCCGACAGGTCGCTCTGCTGCCCGAAGAGCCGGACTTCGCCGCCGAACTCCTCCGCTACCACTACGCCACGCGCTACGAGGGTCGTCCGCCGGACGAGAGCACCGAGAAACAGCTTACCCGCCGCATCCGCCAGTGGGAGGCGCAAATTCCCGCGCTGGATGGAATTTCCGGAATAAATGCGGACCCACCACCCTCTAAAGCCCGCTGATGAGTGAGTTCGAAGAACTGGTGGATGCCCATTACCAAGCGTTGTTTCGCTTTGGGATGTCGCTCACCCGTGACGTCAACACGGCATCCGACCTCGTTCAGGAAACTTTCTGCATCTGGGCGGCCAAGGGCAGCCAGCTCAAGGATCGCTCGAAGGCGAAAACCTGGCTTTTCACCACGCTCCATCGCGAGTTTCTCAGCCTGCGCCGACGGGCCTCGAAGTTTTCGGACGAACCCGTCGATGAGGATTCCGCCGAAGCCGCCGCCCCGTCGCAGGACGATGCGGAACGCCAGATGGACGGTCAGCGGGCCTTGGAAATCCTCGGCAGCCTGGAGGAAACCTACCGTGCGCCGCTCGCCCTGTTTTACCTGCAACAACATTCCTACAAGGAAATCGCCGAGATCCTCGATGTGCCCATCGGCACCGTCATGTCACGCCTGTCCCGCGGCAAGGAAATGCTGCGCCGCCGCATGACCGCCGAGCCATCGAGCGCTCCCAAAAACATTCTTCAACTTCAAAACGGAGGGCTCCGACAACACCATGGCTAAAATGGACATGGAACAAGCGCGCTTCATCCTGCGCAGTTTCCGCCCCGATGGCGCGGATGGAAATGATCGTGACTTCGAGGAAGCACTCGCCCTCGCGGCGGAAAACCGCGAACTCGGCGAGTGGCTGGCCCGCGAACGTGCCTTCGATGCCGCATTCGCCGGCGCACTCGCCTCCATCCCGCTGCCGCAGACGCTGCGCGATGATATTCTCGGCTGCCTCGCTGCCGAGCGTGGGGATTTTCCCCAAGCGGAGGACCGTGAAGACTCCGCCCTTATCGGAGCGCTCGCGTCGATTCATCCGCCGGCCGGTTTGCGCGATGAAATCCTCACCGCCATGGATCGCACGGCACTCGCCGCCGAGTCGCCCGCACCTTTCTGGAAGCGTTTCGCGCTGCCCTTCGCCGCTGCTGCGGGAATCACTCTCGCCATCCTGCTCACGCGTGGACAAACCGGCAACGATCTGGTTTCCAACCCGTCCGAGGATGCGGAAATCACCAGCGGCCCGGTCGCGACTCCCACCATCAATGGCCGCTTGTCGGTGGACGTCGTGCAAGCCGGTTTTCTCCGCACCTTCGAGTCGCCACTGTTCAGCCTCGATGAGAACCGCGAGGACCACCAAGCCCTGCTCAAGCACCTCCGCTCGCGCAAGTTGCCTTGCCCCGGTTGCCTGCCTCCCGGTCTGGCCAATGTCAAAGGCATCGGCTGCCGCGAACTCATCATCGATGGCAAACGCGGCTCGCTGGTCTGCTTCGACGAACGCGAAAATGGCATCGTCCACCTCGTGATTTTCCGCCGCTGCGATGTCAGTGGAAAACTCCCGAACCGCGATCGCCCGGAGTTTTCCCAACAAGGCCACTGGGCCGCCGCGCGATGGGAAGATGATCGCAATGTCTTCATCCTGCTCGGCACCACCGAGGTGAAGAAACTTGCCGCGCTGTTTTGATATCATTGGCGCGTAATGCGTTGGCCAGCGATGACATTTGGCATCTCCTCTTGCCAGCCGCCGCGATGTGGGTTCCCTTGGTTTCATGGCCGAAGCTCCAGAACCTTTCATCCGCATTCGTGGACTGAAACAAAGTTTCGGAGATCATGAAGTGCTCAAGGGCATCGACCTCGACATCATGCGCGGCGAGACGCTCGTCATCCTCGGCGGTTCCGGCAGTGGCAAGTCGGTCCTGATCAAACACCTCCCCGGCTTGCTGCGCCCCACCCACGGGACGGTCACAGTGAACGGATTGGAAATTTCCCAACTCCGCGAACGCGAACTCGGTGCGGTCCGCCGCCAAATGGGTTTCATGTTCCAAGGTGGGGCTTTGTTTGACTCGATGAGCGTTGCGGAGAACGTCGCATTTCCGCTGCGCGAGGGAGGGGTGAGGAAAGAAAAGGAAATCGCCCAACGCGTGGCCGAGGCTCTGGAAATCGTGCGACTCCCCGGCGAGGAGGACAAGATGCCCGCCGACCTCTCCGGCGGCATGCGCAAGCGCGTGGCCCTCGCCCGTGCCGTGGTCGGCAAGCCGGCCTGCATTTTCTATGATGAACCCCACGCCGGGCTCGATCCCATCACTGCGGATTCCATCGACCACCTTATCAAGGATCTCCAGCGCCATCACCAGATCACCAACGTCGTCATCACCCACGAAATGCGCAGCGTTTTCCACATCGCGGACCGCATCGTGTTTCTCGATCAAGGGGTGATCCGATGGACCGGCACGCCGGATGAATTGCAAGCCACGCAGGATCCGCAACTCCGCGCTTTCATTGCAGGCGATTCCGGCGAGCCATGGAATGATTAGGCAGAAAGTGCATCCCCCAAGCTTGCACCAAGGAAGGGCGAAATCGGTTCGCCCATGTGGATGTGGGGAGCATGAAGAGCGCGAAGCTCTTTCCCATGCGCTTCCCATCCTCGACGGCGATCCGATATCGCCGCTCCTTGTTTTAGAGGCACCCCCCACGCCTGCGCCAAGGAGGGGCGAAATCCGTTCGCCCACGTGGATGCGGGGAGCATGAAGGGCGCGAAGCTCTTTCTCATGCGCTTCCCATCCTCGACGGCGATCCGATATCGCCGCTCCTTGTTTTAGGGGCATCCCTCACTCGATGCCCAATTTCATATCTTCCGAATTTCCCCTCAGCTCGGGTGCATACATCGCTTCCGCCGTCGCGGGCAGGGCTTTGTAGAGTCCCGGCGCCTCGGCGCGGAGTTGATAGCGCAGCGTGTGGGTGCCGCGTGGCAGGCTGCGAATGAAGAAGTCCACGCTTTGATCCCTTGGTTCCATATAGGCGCTGAAACCTCCATCGCCGGAGATATATCCGCTCAAGGCATCAAGCACTTCAAATCCCGCCGCTTTGGCATCGGAGAAGAGCAGATATTCATAGTCGTTCTTGCTTTCCAAAACCAACTCCACCTCGATGCGCTCGCCTGATTTCAAGATCGCTCCATCGGCAAGCGGCTCGCGGCGGAAGCGCTCGGCTTGTTGTTTGACGACCCGTCCGCTTGCATCCGGCACTTCGGTTTCCTTTTCGAGTGCTACCAACTTCGAGATCCGGCGCTGGACTTTCACTTCAAGGCCGGCGGCACGGAGTTTGTCTTCCAGCGTGAAGACTTCGAGATAGGCATTGGCATAGAGGGTTCCCTTGCCTTTCTTGCGCAGCTCGATGCGATGTTTGCCGGTGGTGATGGCTTCGCCGCTGAGCGTGACGGTGCCGTCGAAGTCGAAAAGATTGTCACGCGTGATGCGGATGTTTTTCAACACCTTGCCATCCATGGCGACTTCCACCTCCATCTCAGGCGCATCCTCGCCACTTGCCTTGAAATACGCGGCTATCGCCTCCACCGCAAAAGCCGTATCGCGGGTGGATTCCCAATAGGTGGCGTTCTTGCGGTTGTTGACGAGGTATTTGACCAAACCACGGGTATCCGCATCGTTAGGTTTCACCGCTGCAAGCAGTTTGAGATACCACGCATGGGCTTCCACATCGCTGCCATACCAGAACCACCAGTAGTTCGTGTTCTTGAGTTCAAGATAGGCGGTTTGGTTCTCCGCATCGCGTTTGAGAAATTGGGAAATCATTTTCATGACTTCATCCCGCCGCGATTCATCGCCCTTGCGGTGATGTTCCAGTCCGAGCAGGGACATGGCATACACCGGAAGATCCACCCGATCGCGGTGGAGAAAGGCAAGCATCGGTTCCGAATCGCGCCCGCCTTCGCCGAGTACCATGCGGATGAAGGCATCGGTGGCATCGCTGTTGGATTTTTCGTAACGATTGTCTTCCTTTACTTTGCCACCTTGCTTGCGGATGGCTTCGCGTTCGACGTGCAATTGCAGCGCGGCGACCTGTTTCCGCTCATAGGCCATCAACCAGCCGATGCCGGAGTTAAGCATGCCTTCAGGAATCTCCGCGCCATTCGATTTCGCCACCAACAGGC
>JALOTR010000240.1 GCA_025457805.1 Akkermansiaceae bacterium
GTGGGGGTGATGCGGTGGGCGAGCAGGCCGGCGAGGAGGATGGCGATGAGCGGGATAAGGCCTTCCTGGAGCAGGCTGCCGGATTTGAGCGACTCACCCGCGCCCTGGGGCACGCTGAGGCGGCCGAGCAGGTCGAGGGCGAAAATCCAGCCTGTGTGCAATCCCGTGGGGAGCCAAAGCGAAGCCGTCCGCCAGCGGGCGTATGCGAGCACGCCGCCGAGTGCGAGGAGCGGCAGGATGGTCCCAAAAAGGTTCCGCCAATCGGCATAACTCCCGATCACGAGGCCCAGCAACTCAAAGCCCGTGCGCGGCGCATCCGGATCCGCGACGTTGAGTCCCGGCGGCGGAAACATGGCCAAAACGAGGGCGAAAAACGCGGCGGACATTCCCAAAGCCGCTGCCGGCCGCATGGCGCGCATGAAGATCCCCATCGCCACGCCGCGGAAGAAAACTTCCATCACCAGCGCGATCGCCAGGGCTGGCCAGAACGTGCGCAGGCAAAGGATCAACATGCCCTCGGGCGGCAATTTCAGCGTGAAATATCCTGCCGGCACCAAGGCCACGCCCATCGAGAGCATGAGCCCGGCCACCAGCATGAAGCCGGCGCAGGAATCCCACAATCCGCCGAGGTTGCGGCGCAGGGGTTGACCACGCGAGGTGAGGCGGCGGGCATTGGGAAGCCGCAACAACCAGGGCCCCATCGAGCTGCCCCGCGAGGCGCTGCGGGCGTGGATCCATTCCATCCAGGGGAAAAACAACAAGGCCGCCACCGAGAGGACGCCCACTACGAAGAAGGCAGGAAATTCCGCCACGCCACACCATTTTGCCAACCATTCGAGGAAGCCATTGGTGGTTTTCTTGGAGGAAACCTCTGCCAGAGCCTTGCCCGCGTTGTAGAGCAGCGGCGTCACCCAGGCACCCGCCGCCACCGAGACTGCGGCATAGAGCCACACCTTGATCACGGTAGCCGGGGACTCGTGTTGCATCCGCGCAGCATGCCCGATCCGCCGCCTGAAGGAAAGCCCCGGGTTGGCGATTTTGCGTTGGTGAATGCCGCTTGCCCGGGCTAGCGTCCGCCCATGATTCGCACCGAACCGGTAGGACAGATCCGCTGCCAATGGGGAGAAGGCCCGATTTGGTGGCAGGGTGGCCTCTACTATGTCGATATCGAGGGCAAGCGCGTCCACCGCTATGATCCGGCGGACGGCTCGGAGAAATCCTGGGAAATCGGCCAACGCGTCGGCACTGTCGTCCCGCGCGAGAGCGGTGGCTTGGTCATCGCTGGCGATCACGGCTTGTTCTTTCTCGATGAGGAAACCGGCGGGCTGATTGCCATCGCCGATCCGGAACAGGACAAACCCGACAATCGCTTCAACGACGGGAAATGTTCACCCGATGGCCGCTTTTTCGCCGGCACCATCAGTCTCGCGAAAAAAACCGGCGACGCCCGCCTCTACCGCCTCGATCCGGACCTCACGCTGCACGAAGCATTCGGCCCGGTCACCAATTCCAATGGCATCGCGTGGTCGCTGGATGGCAAGACCGTTTACTACATCGACACCCCGCGGAAGGAAGTGCTCGCCTTCGATTACGACGCGGCGGACGGCCACCTGCGCAATCTCCGCAGCGTGATTTCCACCGGCCACATCGATGCCTCGCCAGACGGCATGACCCTCGATGCCGACGGCAATTTGTGGATCGCCTTCTGCCATGGCGGCTGCGTGTCGTGTTTCAATCCGGAAAACGGCAACGAGTTGCACCGCATTCCCCTTCCCTGCTTGGAAACCACCGCCTGTGCCTTTGGCGGGCCGGATTTGGCGGATTTGTTCGTCACCACCGGCGTGCACAAGACCGCCAAGGAAGAACACGCAGGCCGCCTCTTCGTGATCCGCGGCCTCAAGACGCGCGGCGTGCCTGCCGATGCGTTCCGGGGCTGAGTGGGAAAATCAAAGAATCGATCCCGGTCCGTAGGCGGCAGCTTGCGGGTGGGCTTGTTCGAGTTCTCTAACAGCTTTCGCGAAGCTCGCGATTTGGGTTTTCGCCGCACCGGATTCACGGTCGCCGCGGGCGAGGATGGCATCGAGCGCATCGCGGGAAAGCCCGAGGCGGCTGTCACCGGCCAGACGCTCGACCAGGTTATTGCGGTCGATTTTTCCCGTGCGGAGATCGTTCACCGTGGCCACGGCGTGCTCTTTGATTGCCTTGTGTGCGGTTTCGCGGCCGACGCCGGATTTCACCGCTTCCATCATGATCGTGGTGGTCATGAGGAAGGGCAGGTAATGCGCGGTCTCGGCGTGGATCACGGCCTCGTAGGCATCCATTTGATCGAGCACGGTGAGGAAAGTTTCGAACATGCCATCGATGGCATAAAACGAATCCGGCAGCATGATGCGGCGCACGACCGAGCAGGAAACATCGCCCTCGTTCCACTGATCGCCCGCAAGTCCGGCGGCCATGGCAAGATAGCCTTTGAGGATGACGTGGAAACCATTCACCCGCTCGCAGGAGCGTGAGTTCATCTTGTGCGGCATGGCGCTGGAGCCCGTCTGGCCCGGAGCGAATCCTTCACTCGCCGTCTCGTGGCCTGCCATCAGGCGCAGGGTTTTGCAAAATGACGAGGGACCCGAGCAAAGATCCGTCAACGCGGCCACCACGCGGAAATCCAGCGATCGCGGATAAACCTGGCCGACATTCGTCCAAACGGCCGGCATGCCGAGGTGGGCGACCACCCGTTGCTCCAGCTCCGCTACCTTTGCAGCATCGCCTTCGAAGAGCGAAAGTTGGTCCATTTGCGTGCCGACAGCGCCCTTGAGACCGCGCACGGCGTAGGTGGAAATGATCGATTCGATGGCAGTAAGGCCGCCCAGCAATTCCTCGCCGAACATGGCCACGCGCTTGCCCAGCGTGGTGGGTTGCGCGGCGACGTTGTGGGTGCGGGCCGTGAGAATGAGGTCGCTCCATTGCTCGGAGCGCTCGCGGAAGCGGCGCAAGGCGGCAATCGTCTTGTCGCGGACGAGCAGCAGCGAGCGGTAAACCTGGAGCTGCTCGACGTTTTCCGTGAGGTCCCGCGAGGTCATGCCCTTGTGGACCTGCTCGTGGCCGGCGAGATCGTTGAATTCCTCGATGCGCGCCTTCACATCGTGGCGGGTGATTTTTTCCCGCGCCATGATCGCGGCCGTGTCCACTTGATCCTTCACCTTTTCGTAGGCGGCGATCGCCTCCTCCGGCACATCCAGGCCGAGATCCTTCTGCGCCTTCATCACGGCGATCCAGAATTCGCGCTCCAGAACAATCCGCCCTTCGGCGGACCAGATGGCTTGGAGGGCGGGCGAGGCGTAGCGTTCGGCGAGGACGTTGGGGATCACGGCGCGGACCCTGAAGGGTGGATCCCCATCTTTCAAGGCCTCAAAATCCGCAAAATATCAGGCATGCCGATAGCATCATATGGTTATCATTTGGTATCATGCCCATTCACAATCCACTGATGCTGAAAACGCCAAAATCAGGACCGACAATTTTGCTATCAAATACGGTTTTCCCTAAACAACTGTAACTCATGGAGTCCCAACATGAAGAATGCCGAAAAGGTACGTTGACGAGTGTCACGCAAATCACCGAAATTAACCATCCTTCACTGAAGGCAGCTTTTTCGTGAGGTTCATCCGCTCCAAACAAACATGGCGAGTCGTCGAGGCATTCTCGGGGAAGAGGTGTTGTCTCGAAAAACTCGCCTTCGACACAAACTATCGGGTCACCGAAGTCTGCGCGGCTCTGGGATGCAGTCAGCGATATCTCTATGCGGTGTTTTTGAGAGACATCGGTCTGCCGCCCAAAACATGGATGAATCTGGAGCGCATGGTGGTCGCGCGGCGCAAACTCGAAGGCGGCAGACCCGTGGAGCAGGTGGCCATGGACCTCGGTTTCATGTCCGTGGAGTCGTTCCGCCGCCGGTTTTACACCGTCTATCGGATTTCTCCCGGCCGCTTTCTCAAGAGCAGGAAAATCTTCGATCCCAGCAACTTCGACGCGCTGCCCCCGCCGACGCAGCCTCAAAAGCCACCGGGCGGCAGTGAGGTGTCCTGAACGACTCGGTGGCCCGCATGCACTCCCCGCGGATCAGCGCTTGGGAATCACCAGCGATTGGCCAGGGCGAATGAGCGAGCCGGAGATGCCATTGGCACGCTGGATGGCGGAAACCGACGATCCATTGCGGCTGGCGATCGCGGAAAGGGTATCGCCTTTTTTCACCACGTAGCGCTGCGTCTTGGGCTGTGGCTTGGGTTTGGGCTTGGCCTTGACAAGCACCGGCTTGGGCTTGGGCTTTGGTTTCACCACCACCGGAGTCGGTTTCGGCGTGGTGGTGCGCACCGTTTCACGCGGCTGATCCTGCACCTTGACCACCGTCGGGGCTGGCTTGGTGGTCACCGTGCGGCTGCTGCCCTGAGGCATCAGCGGATTCGCATCGGCGGGAGGTTGCTCGTTTCTTGCGATCACCGGCAGGCTGGTATCCGGAGGTGGAGCCTGGTGACGGTTGCTCGGCTTGCGCCACTTGGTCGGATCATTCGCCCACTCTTCGCGATAATTTCCCTGCGCATCGAAAGGCCCGGTGCCGAGCGGATCGCTTGCGAGGGAAGGATCGTTGTTGCTGCACGAGGGAACGAGGAAAAAGAGAGCTAGGGAGAAGGTGAACCACAGGACCGGCTTCATGGTGGCGATAGTAGGAGTCTCGGAGGGATTTGGCAAACATAGTTAAGGCGAGCAAACCATTATTTCCCGGTTTTGCCCGCCACAGAGCCGCCAACAACTTCGATCTTGCACCGCACATGTGAAGATGGCAGATCTTCCGCGTTCCCTTTTTTGGGAATCGTGAGGGGCATTAGCTCAGTTGGTAGAGCGCTTCGTTCGCAATGAAGAGGTCAGGAGTTCGAATCTCCTATGCTCCACCATCACGCCACACAAAGAGCCGCCGCGTGCGGCATTTGTTTATTTTTTCCCGAAAAGTCCGGTCAGCGCCCCGAGGGAGCCAAGCGAACCCAGGATGCCGCCGAAGTCCGGCTTGTTGCCCGCGAGCACGTCATCGATCATCGGATGATAGGATTCCGGCACCTTGGTTTTCACAAAATCGGCAACCGTCGTGATCACCTGATCGGTCATCTCCGCGCTGAGGCCGAGGGCTGCGAGTCTTTCTTTGAGTTCGTTCATGATGAGAATCTTACAGGGTTGGAATACCCCAAAGATTTCCGCAGCATTTCCGCCAGCGGTCAAGCCATGATCCGAAAGTGCATTCGCTGAATCACGGCTTGACGCTGGCCCACGTGTTGCTATTTTGACAACAGACGTCCGAATGAGAATCATTACGAAGCGCCGCATCCTTGATTACGCAAAACAGCATCCGAACGCCCGGGCCAATCTCGCCGCTTGGATCTCCGTAGCCTCTAGCGCCAACTGGCAATCCATCGCAGATGTCCGGTTGGTTTATCCTCATGCAGACCTTGCAACCGTAAACAGCTCCAAAACCGTCACCA
>JALOTR010000241.1 GCA_025457805.1 Akkermansiaceae bacterium
TTCTCTTTTTGCTAGTTTTAATGGTTTTGCCGTTTTCTTTGGGGCCATTCTGATATCCCAAGGTCCGCGGCAGATGATAAATCCCCTTCCCCGCTCCGGTAAGTCTTCCATCTCCAAACCATTTCAATTCCTCGAACCCATGCGTTCCCGATATCTTCTGCTGCCTGCCATCCTTTCGTTTCAGGTAATCGATGCCCACCCGCTCGAAATCCGCTTCGACACACCGCCACCCATGAAGTCCAAGGGCGGCAGCGGGAATTTCATGGGCGATGCCGCGCAGTTTCCCTCTTCCAGTTGGGAAAGCCATGCCCAACCGCTCGGCAATGGCCGGCTCGGTGCGATGGTCTTCGGAAATCCCTTCAAGGAACGCATCCAATTCAATGACTCCAGCCTCTGGACCGGCGGCGCGAATCCTTCCGGTGGATATGAACTTGAGGAATTCGGAAGTTATCAGAACTTCGGTGATATCTTCATCGAAATGGAATCCGGTGCAACCAATGCCGAGACCGCAGCCGAGCCTATCTGCCCCAGCGGCCATCAGACCGCGGATTCCGAAACCATCAACGCCGCACAGGACGGCAATCCCAACACCAAATGGTGCATGGAACATGGCGGCAAGGATGTCATTTGGCAGGTCGATCTTGGCAAGGCTCAAGCCATCGGTGGATATGCGTTTGTTTCCGCCAACGATGTCCCGGCACGCGATCCACGCGATTGGAAGTTTGAAGGCTCAGCCGATGCCACAAGCTGGACCACCTTGGATTATCACGTTGCAGGACAACCATTCGAGAAACGCGGAGAAACCCGTTCATTTCCCCTCACTCAAAAGCAGGCCTTCCGCCATTACCGCTTCGTCTTCAAGCCCGCCGCAGACGCAACCCACTTCCAGGTTGCGGAGATTTCCCTCAACGGTGTGAAACTTGGGGAAAACCAAGTACCAGCGCCGGATGCATTTTCACGCACACTCGATCTCGCCAATGCCACCCATCTTACCACCTGGAAACAAGGTGGAGTCACATTCTCCCGCGAGGTCATTGTAAGCCATCCGGATCAGGTCATCGCCATCCATATCACTGCGGATCAACCCGGCAAAGTCAACGGCCTGCTCCGCCTTGCAGGTGCCCACAAGGAAACCACCACGGCTCCATCCCACAGCATTTCCTTCAAAGGCACGCTCAGCAACGGACTCCGCAAGGCCGCCCGCGCCGTGGTCTCCACCGATGGCGGGAAAACCGAAGTTTCCGGCGATGGCATCCGTTTCTCCGGCAATTCCGCCACCATCCTCGTCGCCGCTGCCACCGATTACGCGCTCGATGCGGCGAAGAACTTCCGCAGCGGCATAGATCCCGAACAAACCATCGACGCACAACTCAAAGCCGCATCCAGAAAGAACTACGATGCCCTTCGTACTTCGCACATTGCGGACTTCCAGAAGATCATGGGCCGTGTGGACCTTGACCTCGGAGCAGCCCCCGAAGGCAAATCGATCACGGCCCGACTGGATGCCTACAAAAAGGGCGGCGCGGATCCGCATCTTGAAGCGCTGATGTTCCAGTATGGCCGCTATCTTCTTCTCTCCTCATCGCGCGGGTTCCTTCCAGCGAATCTTCAGGGCTTGTGGAACGACAGCAACAAACCAGCCTGGTATGCGGATTATCATACCAACATCAACATCCAGATGAACTACTGGCTCGCCGAGCAGGCCAATCTATCAGAATGCGCGCTGCCGCTTTTCGATTGGACCGTTGCGATGATACCCGGCAGCCGTGAGGCCACTGTGAAAGCCTTCGGTGATAAAACCCCGGGTTGGACGATGCGCACCTCCGTGAACATCTACGGCGGCAATGGCTGGCAATGGAATCTCCCCGCCTCCGCATGGATCGCCCAACATTTCTGGGAGCACTATGCATTCACGGGAGATAAAAAATTCCTCGCGGAAACCGCATGGCCGGTGTTTGCGGATGTTTCGGAATTCTGGCTCGATCATCTCAAGGAAAAGGATGGCAAACTGATTGTTCCCAAAGGTTGGTCGCCCGAGCACGGACCGCGTGAAGACGGTGTGGCCCATGACCAGCAGATCGTCTGGGACCTCTTCACCAACACTCTCGATGCCGCCAAGGTCCTCGGGAAAAACGATGCGCTGGTGCAGAAGATTTCCTCGGCACGTGAAAAACTGTTAGGCCCGCAGATCGGATCCTGGGGACAAATCATGGAATGGACCACCGAGCGGCCCGAGCTTGAGAAATCCGGACATCGCCACACCTCGCATCTGTTCGGTCTGCATCCGGGACGTCAGTTCACCCTTCACGGCACGCCGGATCTTGCGAAGGCGGCTGCCATTTCGCTGGAAGCGCGCGGCACATCCGGCGATTCGCGGCGTTCGTGGACCTGGCCATGGCGCACCGCCATGTGGGCGCGCCTCGGCCGGCCCGACAAGGCGGGCGAAATGATCCGCGGTCTCTTGGTTCACAACACGCTGCCCAATCTTTTCACCACCCACCCGCCCTTTCAGATCGATGGCAACTTCGGAATCACCGCAGGGATTTGTGAAACATTGCTCCAATCCCACGCCGGTGAAATTTCCATTCTCCCTGCCGTGCCGCCAGCCTGGAAAGATGGCAGTATCAAAGGCCTAAAAGCCCGCGGCGGCTTCGAGGTGGATGCCACATGGAAAAATGCAAATCTCACCACGGCGGAACTCCGCTCGTTGTTAGGTCAACCCGCTGTCCTCCGCCTCCAAGGAACCCCCGCCAGCATCAACGTAACGGAGAAAGAAGGCCGCAGCATCGAGCTCAAACCCACCGCAGATGGCACCTTCCGTTTTCCGACCAAAGCGGGAGTGAGTTATCAGATCCGGTTTTGAAGATGGTCATAACTCACGCTGATGGCAGTGTGAGTTTGAATGCGTTCAAGCCATCGTCCGTGGGATGATAACTGATATCTCCGCCATGGGCGCGGGCGAGTTCACGGGCGATGTTGAGGCCCAGCCCGTGGCCGCGGATGTTTTCTCCCACGCTTTTCCCGCGCCGGAACCGCTCGAAGATGGTCTCGCGATCTTCCAAGGGAATCAGCGGACCGCTGTTGGCCACTGTGAGCGTCGAGGTCCTTCCATCACTGCTCCCCATGAGCCGAATCAATCCGGGATCGGGTGTGTATTTCGCAGCGTTTTCCACAAGGTTCTGAAGGATCAGTCGAATCCGTCGCGGATCGGCGCGGGCGGGGATCGTGGGATCAATAGAAGTCTCCAAAGAAATCGGCCGATCTGTTAGAAGAACTTCAAGATCATCGCGCGCGCCGCCGATGAGTGGATTGAGGTCGATGGTTTCCTCCTCAAGCTGAAGGCGTCCAGCATCCGCTTGGGCGAGCAACAGCAGATCCTCGATCAGTGCGGTCAGGCGGCGGGTCTGCTGCCGCAGGCCTTGGATGGCTTGAAGTTGCTCGGGATCCAAACCGGGCGAAGCGGCAAGGGTGTCGAGCCCGTTGCGCAGGATAGTGATTGGTGTTTTCAATTGATGCGATGCATCGGCAGAGAAGCGCGTGGCGGTTTGATAGGATACTTGGAGCCGATCAAAGGTATGATTGAGGACCTGGGTGAGCCGGCTGATTTCATCTTTCGCCATGGGGATGGGCAGGCGTTCGGATGGGTGATGGGCGCTGATGTTTTCCGCTGCTGCGGTGATCGCCGCGACCGGAGCGACGGCACGGCGACCCAGCCAAAGCCCTCCAAGGAAAACCACCACCGCCACAAATGGCACGGATATGGTGAAGCCTAACAAAAGATCCTTTTGAAATCTCTCGATCGCTCCAAGGCGTGTGCCGATCCGGATCAGGTAAGGGCCCTCGCGGACTGTGACGATGCGGCAGTTTCTGTCGAAAAGCTTTTGGGTTTCCGCTCCCTCAATTTCGTCCGTGATCGTCTTGCCCCGCAGATTGGGGGATTGATAGAGGATTTGGGCTTCGGGCCCTTCGACAATCAAATAGCGACCACGAAGGGACAATGGAATGAACTTGGCCCCGAGCGGCCGGCGCGGATCGATGGGCGCGCCACGAAAGTTTTGGAGGTCTCGCACGAGTTCCCGCGCGTCGTTTTCCAAAACCTCATCGAGCTGCCGGATCTGATGATAACGAACCACCGGGATGACCACGGCGGCACCGGTGATGAGCGCGAGGATGGTGATGAATGCGGCATAAATGCCGACCTTCACCTTGAGTGAGCCACGACTTATCACGGTGCCTTCATCACGTAGCCGACGCCGCGCACCGTGGCAATGACCGACTCGTTTCCAGGTGCGTCGAGTTTCTTGCGGAGCCGCATGATGAAGATTTCCACGGTGCGGGTATCATATTCGTGTTCGCGTTCCCAGATGCGTTCGCAAATTTCATCGCGGGAAAATGTGCGTCCCGGCTCATGCATGAAAATCTGGAGGACCTCGAACTCCCGCGGAGAAAGCTCTACCCGCTCGCCGTTGCGGGTGACGCGGTGTTTGGTGATGTCCATCGAGAGATTTCCCACGTGAAGCAAAGTTTGGTGTTCCACGGTTCCGCTGCGCCTGCCGAGGGCATCCAGTCGTGCAAGCAATTCTTCGAGCGCGAAGGGTTTGGTGAGATAATCATCCGCTCCTGCCTTCAATCCCGCCACGCGATCCCCCACCTCCGAGCGGGCGGTGAGCATCAGCACGCGGAGCGGCAAGCCCGCCGCCCGAATCCGCGCCAGCACCTCGAAGCCGTCAAAGCCCGGCAGATTCACATCCAGCACCACGATGTCGTAGTGCTGTTTTCCCGCCAATTCCACCGCCCCCGGCCCATCCGAGGCGCGCGTCACCCCATGTCCCGCCTTCTCCAGAGCACGGGTCACTTGGGCTGCGATTTGCGGTTCGTCTTCGACGAGGAGAATGTCCATGGCAATCCCCATCCCATCACGCCCCCAAACACCCGACAAGAGGGAGTTTCGTAACAGTTCGTTAGGATCAAGGGCATCCCATAATTATTTTCCAGACAAACTGAGCTATCCGCGCTTGATGCATCCCATAATTATTTTCCAGACAAATTGAGTTATCCGCGCTTGATGTATTGATCATTATTATTTTCCAGAGAAATAATCTATAATCGAGTTGCGATTATGGGTGATTGAGCTGACTCAGTCTGAGAATCCGTCCCTGCGTGCCTGCTCGGGACCGCTTAGCATCCAACGGAGGAGCTAAGTGAGCTGATGTTAGCCGATATCAACAGTGAGGGTGGTGAAAGGGCTGACGGTTTTGAGAACAGTTTGCCCGAAAAACGAGGCTTGGGCACAGTAACCCCTTGGTTTTTGATTTTCAGCCATGCCTTGTTGCGATTTGGGAAGATTAACTCTCCAAATCAGGCGTTCTTGAGATCCCTCGCGCTCCACAATGTCCCGCCCGCCGCTGCCCCGGCTCCCTTGAACTTCCGCGCCCCCGTCTTCCGCTTCGGCCCGAATTTCTCCCGGCAACCCAGGAAAACCTCCTCCACAA
>JALOTR010000242.1 GCA_025457805.1 Akkermansiaceae bacterium
TGATGAAAGTGGAAGAGTCGACAGTAAGGGTCCTCCTAAACAAGGTACAAAATCGCTGTTCTGGGCTGAAATGCCATCTCTTTCTTGACGTCTATTGCTTGATATTGCAGTAGATCCTGCGTTTTCCAAAACCATAACTCATTCCACACACATCATGAATCTTGATATCAGTACCAGTATTGACTTCGTGAGAACCCGCACGGAGAAAACCGCCGCCGTCCAGACCACCTTCGCTGGCCTTCCGGCGGACGCATGGGTCTGGCCGCAGAAGACCACTGCCGCCTGGACGGCGGATGTGGAGCAGCTCGATGGGGCCAAAGCCGGAACCCTGGCCCACAAGGCAACCGCTGCCGCCACGGACAAAAGCATCCAGTTTGCCGCGCTGGATGCGCGTTACAAAACCCTCCACGCAAGGACGCTTCAAGCGGTGGGAGTCATGCGTTCCCGTGCCCTCGCGGATCCCACCCTCCGGCCGGTGGTGAATGAGCTCAGCGCCCGTGGGGACTCCAATCGGGCGATTGAGGAGGAGGGGGAAGAACTGCTGGCAGCGTGGTCGCAGGAATTCGGCGAGGACTTCGTCCCGGCGGCAGGGAATACCTTTGAGACTTTCCGGGCACTCTATGAAGGCTCCGCCACAGAACCCACGCTGCGGAAACTCAAGAGCAACTACAAAGAGGCCGGAGCCAAGGCCCGCCGCGCCGCAGGCGACTTCAACGCCCTCATCAGCCGCCTGGAGGACGAGTGTGTGCAGTGGTATGCGGAGGCCACAGCCGTCTTCCCCGCCGGCACCACGAATGGCGATCTCATCCGCGGGCAGATTCCCACCAGCTACAGCCCGGCTCCCGCCACCCCGGTGCCGCCCGCCCCGCCCGCCTGAGGCAGAAAAATGTGTTTCGTTGCGCGTCAAACGGGGCTGTTTCATCCCGAAACAGCCCCGTTTTGTGTAAAAACGGCCATTTCCGCCGGTTTTTGCCAGTAGGAGAGGTGCCGGTGCCCGTAGGAGGCCCGGCCAAATACGTAGGAGTTTCTGCCAGACGCGCAGGAGCTGCCGCCGAGCCTGTAGGAGTTCTCCACAGCCCCGTAGGAGGCCCGGCGATATACGGGGAAGGGCAGCCGGAGCTTGTGATGTCGCCACCCTTTCATCCCGGGAATAAACCCTTGACCCACGCCTCGAATGACTGTGTCGTCCCGAACAGTGCAACGATTGATCGCAGCTGTGTTGCTGTTCTGCGTGGGAGTTCTCATTCCCGCGTCGGCTGCGCCTGTCCGCATCTGCCTTCTGGAAATCGGAATGAGTTCGGCGCAACAGGAATCAAAGTGTTGCCCAGATTGCAGCCGGGGTACCGGACAGCCCGATCCATGCTGTCTCGATCTTGAGGAACTGCCGGATGCGCCCGCACCTCAGCTTCCCACAGAGCTGCCTGCCGTGGTGATCGTGGATCTCCCAATCAACCTCTGTCCCACTCCGATGGTCACAGAGCTTTATCGAGGTTTCTCGCCCTCGTCCGAGCCAGTTCGTGGCCCGACATCTCCCGCAGCCTATCGAGCGGTTTTGGGAATCTGGAGACTGTAAGAGCGGCATTTCAGCCGCTCGTGGCCGCCCTCTTTGGTGCGGCTATCTCGCATACCCGTGTTCGGGTTTTGCCGTTCTCCTGATTTCCAATTTTATGAACCAATCTCCTTCTCTCGATTCTCTTTCTCGAACGCCTTCCGGGCAAAACCCAGTCCGGCGTATCCCCGCTTGGATCATCCCTCTGGGCATCGCCCTTGGATTTGCAGTTCTTTTCCTGGCCTTGTTCCGCGATCGGCTGCTGCCTGCTCCGGATGTCGAAGTGGCCATCGTTCTGGCGACCATCTCCGATTCTTCCAGCGCCCCAGCTGCTGTGGAAAAAGCGGTATCCGGCGGCATGTTGTTCCAAGCCAGCGGCTGGATTGAACCCGACCCGCTGCCGATTAAAGCGACCGCGTTGATTGATGGCGTCATTGACACAGTTCAAGTGCTTGAAGGTCAAGCGGTTGAAAAAGGGGAAACCTTGGCAACTCTCATTTCAGAGGATGCCAAACTCGCTCTTGCCACCGCCGAACAGAATCACCGGACCCTTCTTTCAACCCGTGACGCCCACGTGGCCACCATCGGCTCCGCCAAGGAAAAGCTCAAGGGAGCCCTATCGATGGCCGAGGCGGCGGAATCCCAGAGGGAGGAAGCCGTGGACAGGCTGGCCCGCCTTGATGGCCTTGCCTCCGAGAATCCCGGCAACTGGTCGCAGCATCCGTGGCTGCTGAAGCGAAAGCGGAAATCGGAAGACTTGAATTGGAGACACGCGTGAAAGAGGACGAGATACGTTCGGCCGCCATCGAAGTGGAAAAGGCAAAGCTCGCCCTTTCCCGAACGGTGATCACCGCGCCTACCAACGGACGCGTTCTCCGACTCCTCGCCGCCCCAGGGCAGAAAAAAATGCTTCAGGACAACGACATGGAAAGCTCCACCATCGCGATTCTCTATCATCCGGAAAAGCTCCAGGTCCGCGTCGATGTGCCTTTGGCCGACGCGGCCGGGTTGCAAATCGGCCAAACGGCCAAAATCCGCTGCAGCCTGCTTCCGGACAAGGTTTTTGAGGGCGTGGTGACCCGCATCACCGGCGAGGCCGACCTCCAGCGCAACACCCTCCAAGCGAAAGTCAGCATCACCGATCCAGTAGCCCAGCTCCGCCCTGAAATGCTCTGCCGAGTCGAATTCCTGGCAATGGCCGCGACCGGAACCACTTCCCCGGGCGCGGTCGGCGGCGCCGTCGCGACGTGGGTTCCCGAATCCGCCGCGCTGGATGGAGCCGCATGGGTCTGCGACCCCGAATCGGAGCGGGTGTCCAAACGTGAAATCAAAACCACAACCGAAAAGCGCGAGGGATTTGTCCGCGTCGCCGAAGGTCTCCGGCCCGGCGAATGGGTTGTTATCTCACCTGAAAATCTCAACGACGGCCAACGCGTCAACCCCACCCTCAAACAACCATGAGCGAATCCATGATCCAATGCCGCGGAGTCTCCAAAAGCTACCACAAAGGCAGCACCGTGGTGACTCCTCTCGAAGCCCTCGACCTCGATGTCCCGAAAGGCGAATTTCTCGCGCTGATGGGTCCTTCCGGTTCAGGAAAAACCACACTTCTCAACCTGCTCTCAGGCATCGACTCACCCACCAGCGGGTCGCTCGTGATCGCCGGTATCGAGATTGCAAAGCTCTCCCGACGGGATCTCACCAAATGGCGGGCAAACCATGTGGGCTATATTTTCCAGCTCTATCATCTCGTGCCGGTCCTTACCGCTTTTGAAAATGTGGAACTGCCACTCTTGCTCTCTCCGATCTCGAAAAAGGAACGTCATGCCCGTGTGGAAACCGCGTTGGCGTTGGTGGGTCTATCCGACCGTATGCACCACACCCCGTCCGAGCTTTCCGGTGGCCAAGAACAACGCGTCGCCATCGCCCGCGCCGTGGTGGCGGATCCGCCGCTGCTAGTGGCGGACGAGCCCACCGGCGATCTCGACCGTGAATCCGCCATCCGCATCCTCGACCTGATCCGCCAGCTCGCGAGGGATCATGGTAAAACCATTGTCATGGTGACCCACGACGCCAAAGCCGCTGCGGCTGCGGATCGCACACTACATCTCGAAAAAGGCCAACTGCTCGGAAATTCATGAATGCCCTCATCAATCTCCTCAAGCTCGCGTGGATTCAGTTGATCCGGCACCGGGTTCGCTCGCTTCTCACGATCTTCGGCGTTGCCTCCGGCATGTTTCTCTTCACCGCCGTGGAGACGCTGCAACGCTCGCTGGGCAAGGCCACCGAGGCCACTGCGGCGGACACCACCCTCGTCGTCTATCGGGAGAACCGCTTTTGCCCATCGGCCAGCCGCTTGCCCGAGCACTATGCCGATGAAATCCGCCGGATCGCCGGGGTGCGCGAGGTGATTCCTGTGCAGATCGTAGTCAACAACTGTGGTGCATCGCTGGACGTGATTACCTTTCGAGGTGTTCCCGACACTCTGCTCCGGAAATTCGCCCCCGAGATCGAAATCATCGAGGGCAGCGAGGATGAATGGCAGCGTCGAGACGACGGGGCCTTGTTAGGCGAAGTCTTTGCCCAGCGCCGTAGGTTGAAACCCGGCGACCGCTTCGATGCGGCAGGAGTCACTGTGACCGTGTCCGGCATTCTGCGCTCGCCCTTCGCCCAGGATAACAACGTCGCCTATGTGAAATTGCCTTTTCTCCAACAGGCTTCCCGCGCAGGGCTCGGTGTGGTCACCCAATTCAATGTCAGGGTGACCGAGTCCAAGATGCTCGATCCCGTAGCCACTGCCATCGACGAGCTTTTCCGCAGCGGACAGGAGCCCACCGACACAAGGCCGGAAAAGGCCTTCTTCGCGGAGACGGCCTCCGAACTCGTCGAACTCATCGGCTTCACACGCTGGCTTGGAGTCGGCGCGGTGATCGCAGTCGGCGGACTGGTCGCCAATGCGCTTCTATTGGTGGTTCGTGGCCGGGTGAAGGAAAACGCCGTTCTTCGGACACTTGGATTTCCAGGCCGCGCCATCGGCTGGTTAGTCCTGAGTGAAGGCGGCATGTTAGGCCTCGCCGGCGGAGTGGTCGGCGTCGGAATGGCCGCCGCCTTCCTGCGCTGGCAAAGTTTCACCATGGGAAATGAAGGCCAGACCCTCGCCATACAACCGGACGGCACCGTAATCGCAATCGGAGTATCTGCCGCACTATTACTTGGAATTTTCGCCTCCTTGTGGCCCGCCTTCCAAGCGATGACCCAACCGATTGTCAAAAATCTTCGCAGCTAACCACATGCTCCCTTTCACTTATGCCGTGCGGAACCTCTTCCGCTCAAAAACCAGACTGCTCCAAACCATCGGCGGCAGCGCGATGGTTGTTCTGCTCGTCATGGCTTCGGTTGCCATCAACAATGGCATGAAGCGCGTGCTTTCAGCTTCCGGTTCGGATCGCAACGTGATCCTCGTCGGAGCCGGTTCCGAGGAAAGCATCCAACGCAGCGAGGTCCCCGAAACTACGGCCGGAATCGCCGAAGCCGGAGTACCGGGGATCGAAGAAACCCTCGGCGTCCGGGCGGTCTCCAGCGAGATTCACTACATGAACTACATCGGCTTGCCCGACGGGCGAAAAAGTCAGGCGATGCTTCGCGGGGTCACTCTCCAGACGCTGCGGGTTCACCCGGAGGTCAGACTGACCGAGGGAGAATTCCCGGGTGCCGGAGAGGTCATGGTCGGCCGCCTTGCCTGGCGGAAACTCGGGCTCGACAAAAGCGACCTGAAGATCGGCGGTTCGATCACTTTGGAAAATCAGGAAATGAAAATCTCAGGCATATTCGCTGCGCCCGGAACGGTTCTCGAATCGGAAATCTGGGCATCCCTTGGCGATCTGCGGGTGCTGGCAAAGCGCGAAACTCTATCATGCGTCGTCCTCCGCCTCAACGATCCGGCAGACTTCACGGAAGCCGATCTCTTCGCCAAGCAGCGGCTCGATCTTGAATTGAGCGCCCTGCGGGAAAGTGACTACTACGCCGGACTGAGCGCCTTCTTCAAGCCGTTGCGAGCCATGACTTGGATCACCGCCGGACTGATCGCCGCAGGCGCACTCTTCGGTGGCGTCAACACCCTTTATGCTGCCTTCGCCTCCCGCGTCCGGGAGATGGCAACCTTGCAGTCCATTGGCTTTGGCCGCGGCGCTTTGTTGGTCAGTCTCGTCCAGGAAAGCACCCTTGCTTGCCTCACCGGTGCCCTCCTGGCATCGGTCGTGGCCGTGGTATTGCTCGATGGTAGGACTGTACCCTTTTCCATCGGTGCCTTCACATTGGAGGTCGGGCCCGGCGTTGCCATCACTGGAATTGTAACCGGTCTCCTCCTTGGTTTGCTCGGTGCCCTGCCACCCGCCTTCCGCTGCTTGAAACCACCTCTCCCCACCGCTCTCCGCATGTCCTGATCAACCACAAATGATATCACAATATGAAAACGAAAACCACCTGCCTCACTCTCGCTGTCATCGCCCTTCTTGCCTCGTGCAAAAAGGAAGAATCCGCAGCGAATACTTCACCAGCCCCATCCGCCAGCGGCCCTAGCCAAGCTCTTTCGCAAGTTCTCGGAACCTCGCCAACAGGCGAAGCGAAGCCCATCCACCTCATCCGTGCCACTGCGAAACCCGGTGACGAAATCACCGTCAGCGGCAAGATCATGGGCAACGCAAGTCCTTTTGTGGAAGGCCGCTCGGTTTTCATCCTTGGCGATCCAGAGGTACTCACAGCCTGCAACGAAGATCCCGCCGATAAATGCACCACTCCGTGGGATAACTGCTGCGATTCGAAGGAAGACAAAAAGCGCGGAACCGCCACCGTTCAGGTGGTAGACAAGGATGGCCGGGTGCTCAAAGAGTCCATCGAAGGCGTTGGTGGGCTCGCAAAACTCGCGGATGTAACGGTGAGTGGCAAGGTTGCCGAAGGGTCATCCGCCGATCTCCTCATCATCAACGCCCAAGCGATCCGCACCGAAAAATGAAGCCGTTTCTTCCCATCTCCTGCCTGGTGTCCGGTCTGCTCTTTCTCAGCTCGTGTGCCGGACCGAGCCCTGATCTTCCCGCCGCGCCACCCGGATGGCTGCACGCACCCGCTGGCGGCAAACCTCTCGCAGGTGCTTGGTGGAAACCCTTCGGCGATCCTGCGCTAGAGGGCCTGATCCGGCAGGGATGGGTTGCCAACCCCGACATTGAAATCGCCCTCCAACGAATCGAAATCGCCAGAGCGGATCGTTTCGAAGCCATGGCATCCTTTTTCCCAAAGGCCGGCATCGCAGCGGGTTATCGACCGGGTCGTGAGCAAAACCAAATGACTGGCTTCCGCCCGGACGATCTGGAACCTTGGACAGGCGAAGCGGAAGTTTCCTGGGAAATCGACGTGACCGGCAAGCTCCGTGCCCGCGCCGCCGCCGCTAATGCCGGAGAAGCCGCCGCTTTCGCCCGGTGGCAAGGAGTCAGACTGCTCATTGCCACCGAGATCGCTGCCGCGAGATTTGAAGAGATCATCCACTCCGAAGAGATCGAACGTCAGGCTCGGCTGTTAAAAGATGAGGAGAAAGCGCTGGGCATGACGCGCCAACTGCTGGAGAGAGGGCTGGTTTCTTCCGGTGACCAAGCATCCCAGCTTGCCGAAGCGGAGAGACTCCGGCGGGAGGTCTCCGAACTCACTCGAATCCGCGACAAAGCACGTCTGCGTCTCGCCCGGCTCTGTGGCGGAACGCCCGCACCCGGAGTCAGTCGCGCCGCGCCTCAGATTCCACCTATTCCAACTCGCATGCCCGCAGCTGTTTGGAGCACCCGGCCAGATCTGATAGAGGCGGAAGCCGAGGTGAGAGCTGCCTTTGCCCTGGAGGATTCCGCACGACTTGATCTGTTGCCTTCCCTTTCACTTGGAGCGGGTGGCTCGGCTGGAAAAAGCTCGCTTACCGGACAACTCAAAACGTGGGAACTATCCGCCGGACCCCGGTTGGAGATTCCAATCTGGGATCCATCACGGATGGCAGAACTCCGCCGATCCAAGGCCCGGGCAGCTTTGGCGGCGTCTTCCTACCGGGCGGTCGCACTGAACGCAGTGGAGGAAATAGAAGGTGCTTATCTCGACTTCACCCGCCACCGCATGC
>JALOTR010000243.1 GCA_025457805.1 Akkermansiaceae bacterium
ACCTCGATGGTGCCGCCGCTGGTCCCGGTGGCGAAAGCGCGATCGGTGGCAGCGGTCACGCCGGTGTAGCCGAGGGTTCCGCCGTTGAGCAGAAGGTTGCTGCCGACCTTGGTGGACTGACCAACCTGAGATGCGGAACCGCCGTTGCCGATGAAGCTGAGGTTCAATTTTCCTCCGTTGATCTGGAGCGGTCCGGTGAAGGTATTGGAACCGGTGAGTGCCCAGGTCCCGCTGCCGGATTTGGCAACGGTGGTAGCGCCCGTGCCATTGTTGGGGATGATCGAGGTAAAGGTATTGGCCCCGGTGTTGGTGCCGCCGAGGGTGAAGGTGCGTGCGGTATCGGTGCCACTCAGGGTGATGGCGGCCGGATTGATGAATGCGAGGGCACCGGTTCCCGAGGCTTCGATGCTGCTGGCGGTTCCCACGGTGAGGGAGCGGTCCGTGGACGAGGCTGCACCCACGTGGCGCAGGGTGGCTCCGGCGAGAACGAGGTTGGTGGCCGCGTTGGTGGAGGCACCGATGGACGAGTTCGAGCCGCCATTGGCAAGGGTGGAAACCTCAAGCACGCCGCCACTGACGGTGGTGATTCCGGTGTGGCTGCTGGCGGTTCCGAGGAGGGCTTGGGTTCCGGCACCGGTTTTGGTGAAGGAAAGGGCCCCGGCTCCGCCATTGATGATGGTTCCTGAGAAGGATCCCGACGCGCCGCCTGTGCCGACTGTGAGGGAGTTCGCAAATCCGCCGTTATTGCGGAGAGTGCCCGCTCCATTGAGGCCAGCGATGGTTTCATTTCCACCTGCGGTGTAGGAAACGGAGAGTGTGCTCCCTGCGGAGATCGTGACGTTGGTGGCATCCGGAATGGCATTGAAGGCGGCGCTGTTGGTGCCGAGTTGCAAGCCAAGGGCATTGGTGTTGTTGAGGGTGAGATTTCCGACGAAGGTATTCGCAACGGCAAATACCGCGCGGCCTGTGCCATTGACGGTGATGTTGCCGGTGCCTGTGATGTTTTCGAAGTCGGTCCGGTCGGCGGCATTGGCATCGAAGATCACATCCCGCTGGAGGGTGATGTTGGTGAACTGGTTGTTGTCGCCGGTTCCGACCACATTGTTCCTTGAACCGAGCGTGACCGTGCCTGTTGCGAGGCTGCTGACGACGATGGGCGTGCCGAAGTTCACGCGGTTCGTATCGAGGTAGAGCGCGATGTTGCTGCTGCCGGTGTTTGCATCGCCCAGGGTGACGGTGCCGGAGCCGAGGGTGCCGGTGGTTCGCAGATAGATCTGGCCTCTGCTGAGGGTGGTGCCGGCAGTGTAGGCATTCGCGCCTACCATGGTCAGGATCGAGTCTCCCGTCTTGAGCAGGGTTCCATTTCCGGTGAGTTGGTTGCCGGAGGATGAGGTGAGGGTGTAGTTCGTGGTATTGCTCTGAACCGTAATGGCTGCGGGTGCGAGCAGGCCGGAGAGGGTCACGGCTGGCGCGGAAGATTCGCCGAAGGTGACGCTGTCCGCCCAGTAGAAGCTGGAGGCGGCCGGGTCTGCCCAGTTGGTGCTCACACCAAGGTCCCAAGTGGATGAGCCGCTGCCCGTCCAAGTGAGGTTTTTGTTTCCAAGATCCAAGCTGACGAGGCCTGCGACATCACTCCAGGTCGCAGTGCGATAGTTGCCCGGGGTGGCGATCACCAGTTCCGTCCCCAAGGTCCCGGTCAGACCGCCGTGGGAGAAAACAGGAATCGGGCCGGGTGTCGTGGGTGCAACAGTGAAGACAAGGCTGTTGATGCCACTCAAGCTGACAGCTCCCGCCACGGAGAGTCTGCCGGGGGTGTTGGGATTGATCGCGAGAGTGGATCCGGTGGCGGCACCCAAGGTGAGATTGCCGGCGATGCTGCCTTCGCCGCCCAAAGTGGCCCCATCGACGACCGAGAGGCTGCCACCGAGAGATCCTCCAAGATTGAGTCTGCCTTGTGACACGGTGACCGGACCGAGGAAGGTGGAGCCGTTACCGTTGAGGTTGATGGTACCGTTGTTGCCCACCACTGGCGAGTTGATTTCCAATGCCGAGTTTCCGAGCAAGGTGCCGGTGTGGGTTCCCACGGCGCCGGTGTGAGCGGTGATGCGGGCACCGGCGGGTTCCACCGTGATGCTGCCCGATACGGTCGAACCTTGAAAGCGCATGGCTCCAAGCAGGCCGGTCGTTTCACTCCAGCCGGTCCCTTCGATCCTGAAGTTGGTGGGGATGGTGCCGGTGGCGGTGAGGAAGGCTCCCGCTCCACTCGCAATGGTGGTGGTGCCCGTGCCCAGGGCGTTGGCTTGCTGGACGTTGAGTCGGATGCCGCTTGCCACCGAGATCGCTCCCGAATAGCCGGGGCTGTTGGTATTGATCGCGTATTGTTTGTCCGCTCCGCCGTCGGTGGTGATGTTGAGCGGGCCGCTGCCGGTGGTGACGGAGTTGTCCGTGATGGTGATGGCGGTGGTGCCCGTGCCGAAGTTGGCATTCAAGCCGCCGGCATTGATGGTGCGGGGGACCGACCAGCCATTGCTTGCAGTGGCGGTGATTTTTCCGCCGTTGGCCACGAGGGTTCCTTGTCCGGCGGTGCTGATGCCGTTAGGGCCGATGAGGATCTCCCCTCCATTGAGGTTGGCGGTGCAAGCGGGTCCCGCGCCGTTTCCATCCACGGAAATGGCAAATGCAGTCATGGTGCCGCCCGTCATGTTCAGTGTGCCGGAGCCATCCCAGCCGATGTTGATGCGGCCTGCTGGAACGGAGAGGCTCCCTCCGCTGATGTTGAGTTCGCTGCCGGCTCCCGCCCAGTGGCCGATCCGGACCGCGCCGCTGGAGTTGTTGAGCGGTGCGGAAACAGAGCCACCGGTGATGTTGACGATGCCTGCATTGCCCGAAGAATCGCCAGTGAACAGGGCATTGGTATTTCCTCCTGGCAATGTGATCGTCGATCCTGACCCCACATTGAGGGTGCCAATGTTTCCGGAGCTCGTGGGCGTGTGGCCCACTGAGACGAAGTTCAGGATGAGGTCGGCCCCGGATGCCAGTGTGGTGGTTCCGTTGGTGACCCGGAGTTGCCCCAAGGTGGTGGCGGTTCCAAGGTCCTGGTCGATGGTCACCGTGTCGCTTTGAGTCGTCCCTTGCGTGTTCAAGCGGGATGCCGCTGCGGAGAATACGATGTTTGAGGGGATCTTCGCGGTCGTGCTGACGTTGCCGGAGCCCCCGATGGTGAGGATGCCTGTTCCGGCAATGGTTACGCCGCTGGTTGAGAGGATGGATCCCGCGTCACCGAGTTGGAGGGTGCCGTTATCAATGATCGTGGCGCCAATGTAGGTGTTTGCCGCCGCCAGGAGCAGTGTGCCTGAGTCATTCTTGCGGAGGACGGAAGTTGCATCACCGCCGGTGATCGGACTTGAAACCGTCGTGGTGAAACCTCCCCAGATGTGGAAGTTGCCTTCTTTCCCGGTCACTAGCTTGACTGCATTGTCGAGCGTGCCGCTCACGCCTGAGCCGGCTGCATTCACGAACTGGATCCGTTGCGCCGCGCCGATGGTTCCATTGAGGGTGATTTCCGAAGTCCCGAAGGAATCGTGCCGGGCCTGGAAGTATCCATCATTGAGGGTGGTGGTCCCATCGTGTCCGCCTTGTCCGCGCAGGACGATACCCAGAGTGGCATTTCCAAGAGCGCTCGAGAGACTGAGATTGCGTGGGATGAAGTCGTCATCCAAGCTACCGGTAATGACCAGTGCACCTGCACCGCTACTGGTGCGCAACAGTGTCTGGTCACCTCCCCAGAAGATCGGCTGGTTGATGGTGATTCCATCTTCCGCGGTGATGCCGGAGTTCACCGTGAATTTCATCGAGCCGGTAGTCGGCGGAGACAGGGTGTATTTGGTGGCATTGCCATTGAGACCCACCTTCAGGCTGGCGACGGTGATATCCACGGTATCGGTGAAATTGATCACCCCGCCTGCGCCGGCGACGGTGGAGGATCCGATGACGGCGGTGTTGCCATCGGTCCATGCCACGTTGGTGGCGCCGTCCCACCAGTTGGTGGCGGTTTTGTCCCAAGTGCCGGCGCCGTTCGTGATGGTGGCGGTGGCGCCGTTGGCATCCCACACCAGATCGGCGGCATTGAGGAAGGAAGTCATCGAAACCACGAACGCCAGCGACGATTGGACGAAAAGGCGTGTGATGCGGAAGTCACGGGAGAGGAGGGGATTGGAACGGTTGATTTTCATGGAATTGGACGGATTAGGCGGATGGCTTTTGGCAAGGACAAGGCAGATGAAAACGGTCAGGATGGAGATCCAGCGTCTGATCCAGCCCGCGGCTCAAGGCACAGGGCGATCGGTTTTCCTGCCAAAACGAAATGAGCGGGCCACTCCAACGAATGGAGGCCCAACACTATCGAGCGATCATGACTTTCAGCGATCAAGGCAGGAAAACAAAAACAACGAACACAGGACTCCTAAGCGGGAATCCGGCCAACTGAAGCGAAATCGATGGGAATGTTCTGTGTCAAATGTTTGTACAGAGTGGCGCAGCTCCCATTTGGGACTCCTCGAATCACGACAGGCGATCCACCGCCCGGCACGCACCTTTGCGGGGAGAAATCGTCCTCAATCGTCCTCAGGGAACGACTCTGCGGCCGAGAGAATGGCGGCCCGGGTGGCCTCCCACATGGAGGCAAGTTCATCGTGAAGCACGATCGCCAGACCCGGGCTGATGGGGCCCGTGTGATGCTCGAGTTGCTGCAATTTCATCGGCAAGGCGTGCGCACCGATTTGCAGCAACATGCCGCGGAACTTGTGGAGTTGTTCCTTCAACGCGGTGCTGTCGCTGTGTTCGATCGAGTCGCGGATGCTGATCAAGTGGTGGATCGATTCCCTTGCGGCATCGTCCACCAACTCCGCACATCCGGATCTGCCGAGGAACGAGAGGTTCTCGACAATTTTCAGATCCAGCAGGCCGGGAAATGCTTCGGCTTCCGCATCGGCCGGGGAGGGGACGGCGACCTGCAGCCTCGCCCGTTTTTGGGAAATGGATAAAAGCTTGGCGCGCAGTTTGTCCAAAGTGATGGGTTTGGCGAGGTAGTCATCCATCCCCGCCGCTGCGGCTGCATCGCGGTCTTCCTGGAAGACGTTGGCGGAGATGGCCAGAATGTAGGGTTTGTTCTTGTGGTTCATCCCGCGGATGATGCGGCTGGCCTCGAGGCCATCCATGACGGGCATCTGGACGTCCAGGAGGATCACGTCGTATTCGGTTCCGGTCGCGGCTTCGACGGCTTCCCGGCCGTCGGAAGTGATGTCGGCCTCGATGCCAATCCGGCGGAGGAGGAGTTTGATGACTTTCTGGTTGTTGAGGTTGTCCTCCGCCACACGGACTTTCAAACCAGCCGGGAGCTCTGTGTCCAAATTCTCCGCAACAGGCATTGCGGCATCGTCGGTCGCCATGGCCTGAGGGAAAAGCCGACTGAGGGTGGAGTGAATGCTG
>JALOTR010000244.1 GCA_025457805.1 Akkermansiaceae bacterium
TCGGACGGCCGGACCGCTTTTGGCACATGATGCCGTTCATCGGAAAGTTCAACTGGCCGATCTCGATGCTCACTTGGGATGTGATCGTGCTGAATGGCTATTTACTCCTCAATCTGCACATCTGCGGCTATATGCTTTACAAGCGGTTCTTGGGTGAAAAACCGGACAAGCGTTGGTATGTGCCCTTCGTATTCTTGAGCATCGCATGGGCGATCTCGATCCACACCGTCACGGCCTTCCTCTATTGCGGACTTGGGGGGCGTCCTTTCTGGAACACCGCACTCATGGCTCCGCGCTTCCTGACATCCGCCTTTGTTGCGGGGCCGGCATTCATCATCGTTGTGTTGCAACTGATCCGTCGCATGAGCCGGATGAGAATTGGTCCTGGTTCCATCCAGACGCTGGTGGCCATCATGCGCATCACCATTCTGATCGATCTGCTGATGCTGGGTTCCGAGGTTTTCACCGCGCTCTATACCGGCGGCGCGCACTCAACCGCCATCAAGTATCTCTTCTTCGGGCATGGTGATCTCAACGCGCTCGTGCCATGGACCTGGGTGTCGCTCGCCTTCATGGTCATCGCTGCCGTGCTCCTGATGCGTCCAAAGGTGCATGAGCACCTGCGCACACTGGATGTCGCCTGCGTGCTGGCATTCGTGGGAATCTGGATCGAAAAAGGTATGGGGCTGATCATCCCCGGCTTCGTGCCGTCCACGCTTCACGAGTGGGTCGAATACATCCCGAGCGCCATGGAATGGAAAGTCATGGCTGGCATCTGGGCTGCCGGACTGATGGTTTACACCCTGCTGCTCAAGATCGCCATTCCGGTCTTTACGGGTAACGTGTCCGGCAAGCGTGTGAACTGAATTGCTGCCATGGACCCTTTCGGACGCCATATCGACTATCTCCGCATCTCGGTCACCGACCGCTGCAATGAGCGCTGCCTCTACTGCATGCCGGAGGGCTACAAAGGCTGGGCGCAACGTGCGGATCACCTGACTGCGGATGAAATCCTGCGCATCGTCGAAAACTCCACCGCGCTGGGTTTCAGAAAATTCCGCCTCACGGGTGGCGAGCCGCTGGTGCGCAAGGACATTGTTGAGATCGCTCGCCGTATTTGGGAACTGCCCGGCGTGCAGACACTCGGGATTTCCACCAATGGCTTGCTGCTCAAGGAACTTGCCGTGCCATTGAAACAAGCCGGCGTGCGCTCGGTAAACATCAGCCTCGATTCCCTCGATGCCGCCATCTATCAGAAACTCACCGGCGGGAGACTTGAAATTGCGCTCGAAGGAATCGCCGCCGCCGCTGCCGCTGGATTCGAAGTCGTGAAGCTCAATTGTGTCCTCTTGCGCGGGATCAATGAGGATCAAATCGTGCCGCTCGCCCGATTCGGTGCCACCCTCGGCATGCCGGTTCGCTTCATCGAGTTGATGCCACTGGCCTCGGGAGGTCCGATCCATGATGGGCACTTTTTTTCCATCACCGAAGCCATGGAGCGCCTCGCCTCCCACGACCCGCTGGAACTCGCCAACGACAAACCTCATGGCCACGGCCCGGCACGATACTATCGTTTTCGTGGAGCGCACGTCGGTTTCATCGGCTCAATCACCTGCGCGGATTTCTGCAAAGACTGCAACAAACTCCGCCTGACGGCCGATGGCAAACTCCGCCCCTGCCTTGGCCGCCACGGGGAGATCGATCTGCTTCCTGCCCTGCGCGGAGAAACGGAATCCATCTCCCATGCCATCCACGAGGCCATCGCCAACAAGCCGGAAAACCATTCCTTTGCGGATGATTTTCAAGTAAACCGGCCGATGACAGCGATCGGTGGATGAGTCCTTGGACAATCCGGTCTGACTACAACCCTCATGCAAGAATCCTTCACTTCCGCATTCACCCACATCCGGGATGGCACCCCTGCGATGGTCGATGTTTCGGGCAAGGAATCGAACAAACGCACCGCTGTCGCGCAGGTTCGTGTGGAACTCGGCTCGGAAATCATCCGCCGTTTTGAAAACAACGACCTGCAAGGACCGAAAGGCCCGGTGCTGCAAACCGCGATCATCGCTGGCACCATGGCCATCAAGAAAACCAGCGAGCTGATTCCGTTTTGTCATCCACTGCCCATCGAGAATTGCAGGTTTGAAATCATCCCGGATGCCAAGGGTCTGGTCATTCGTTGCGAAGTCACCACCACCGGCAAAACCGGTGTCGAGATGGAGGCCATGACCGGGGCCTCCGTTGCAGCCCTGACGGTTTATGATATGTGCAAGGCCATGAACAAGGCGATCCGGATTCTCGACCTTCACCTCGTTTCCAAAACCGGCGGCAAGTCCGGAGATTACCAGGCATCGATTCCATGAAAACCCAAGCCAATCCAACGCTTTGTGGGCTCGTCCTTGCAGGGGGGCGCAGCACACGCATGGGCCATGACAAGGCGGCGCTTGTTCATCCGGACGGCCGCACGCTTGCGCGCAGGTGCCATGATTTGCTGGTCGAGGCCGGATGCGATCGAGTCGTGCTTTCTCTTCGGCACGATCAGGCTCTTCCTTCGGGATTCGGCGATGGCTTCATGCCCGATGTCATCCGGGATCCAGAGGGAGGCAGCGAGGGGCCTCTCGTTGGTATCCTTTCTGCCATGCAGCGGTTTCCTGATGCCGACTGGCTGGTGCTTGCTTGTGACCTTCCGCGTCTTGACCCCGCCACATTGAATCATCTGCTATCATCAAGAATCGCGGGTGAGATGTTCCTTTCCTTCCGCAGCGAGTTTGATGGTCTGCCCGAGCCGCTCTGCGCCCTTTACGCCGCGGGAGCGCTGGCAGTGCTACAACAAGCTCAAATCGATGGCATCCGTTGCCCGCGCAAGGTGCTCATCCGCCATGCTTGCCGCTTGTTGGAGCCGGTGTCGCCACGCGCTCTCGACAATGCCAACACGCCCGAAGATTGGAAAAGCGCCCGCCAGCCATGAACACAACCTATCAGATCAGCTATTTCGGCATACTTGCCGAGCGCCGGGGACTTGCTGCCGAAACCCTCAGTCATCCCGCCACCGATGTCAGCGCATTGTTTGAAGAGGTGAACAATGCCCATCAACTTGGATTCGCCACATCGGATCTCCGTGCTGCCGTCAACGACGAGTTTGTGAGTTGGGATCAACCGCTCAAGGATGGCGATCGCATCGCATTCCTTCCGCCGATGTCCGGCGGTTAATTCTTTCGAAAAGCCACCATGCCCGCTGAAATCCGTTTCACCCTCACTGAACAAACCATCGATGTCGCAGCATTGTTGGCTGAACTCCATGATCCCTCAGCGGGAGCGGAGGTGACATTCGATGGCCGGGTGAGAAACCACAATGATGGCCAGGCAGTGAACATGCTGGAATACCAGGCATATCCTGCACTCGCCAAAGCGACCGGCATTCGCATCCTTGAGGAAGAATCCGCCAGGCATGGCATCCAGCGTGCGATTGCAGTCCATCGGACCGGACATCTGGCCATCGGAGAATCCGCCGTTTGGGTGGGGGTGGCCTCCGCTCACCGCGCGGCGGCTTTTGCGGCCACGCAAGCGATCATGGAACGCTTGAAATATGAACTGCCGGTATGGAAAAAAGAAACCTATGCCGATAGCCGCACCGAGTGGGTGGGTCCTGATAACAAATCCGCGATCACGGGACGCCCGAAAGACATCACTCCGGAATGGGACGCGTGCCTACTGGAAATCTGGATTTCCCCTGGCAATGACTTCCGCGGTCATCATGGCATGGAGCGCGGAACGCATGGAATCGAGAGCTTGAAGCAAGTCGAATGTGTGGCTGGGATGGGGCTCAAGGGTGACCGCTATTTCGGCTACAAACCGGACTTCAAGGGGCAGGTCACATTCTTTGCCGCCGAGGCTGTAGATGCGGTGCGCAAGCACTTCAAGTGCCCGGATCTATCAAGCAGCGAGTTCCGCCGGAATCTCATCGTCCGCGGAGTCGATCTTTCGGATTGGATCGGAAAACGATTCCGGTTCCAAGGAGTCGAGTTCGAAGGCAGTGAGGAATGCAAACCCTGCTATTGGATGGACGAGGCAGTGGCTCCCGGAGTGGAGGAATTTCTCAAATCCCACTTTCGCGGTGGCTTGCGAGCGAGGATTCTGAGTGATGGAATCCTGAGGATTTCTTGAACTGGCTTCAGAAGCCGCCTCTCAAAGCCGCCTCTCAAAGCCGCCTCAGAGTTCTGGTGCCTTGATAGTTGCCCAATAACCAGCAATTCACCTGACGCACCAGAAATCCCATGTGCAAACGTGATGCTCGCCGTGCCCTCGTATGTCCCGCCTGCGGTTTGGTCGTGACTGGTAACCTATTTGTTCGCTTGCTCGTGACGCCGAATTGATGAGTTTTTGAACTCTCTTGTCCCGAGGATCGGCGCCTTTAACATCACAAACAATTGATTGCAAGTGACTTGCCGATTCTCATGCTGGTTTCACCTAAAATGAAACCCACACCCCTGCGGTTTTTATGGCGATATGAAACGCGAGTGCCGCTGTTCGACACGGCAGATTGAAAACTACCGTCAACGCATATCCGGCCCGCTGTTAGATCGGATCGATTTGCATGTGGAAGTGCCTTTGGTGGACTTCCGTGAGTTAACATCCAACACGTCAGTCGGCGAAAACTCCGCGACCATCCGCGAGCGCGTGATCCAGGCCCGGAACATCCAGCAGGAACGCTTCCGCAAATCCGGCAACACCACCAACTCCTCCATGAGCCCGCGGCAGATGAAGACCCATTGCCAGATCGATTCCGAGGCATCCGGCTATCTCGAACACGCCATGGAGGAGATGAATTTCAGCGCCCGCGCCCACGACCGCATCCTCAAAGTGGCACGCACTCTCGCAGACCTGGCGGGGTCCGTGAACATCCGGCCAAATGATGTGTTAGAGGCAATTCAATACCGTTCGCTGGATCGGAAGCTGTTTTCGTGAGTTCGACCGTTCTAAGTATATCACCAGATCGGTGGGAGTGCGATTTCGCCGTCTCTGGCACAACGATCATGCGGAAACATCTCTCAAACCTGCACCAAACCACGCTGGACCGCTAGAATCGCCGCCTCGGTGCGGGTTTCCACGCCGAGCTTTGCAAGGATGTTGCGGACATGCGCTTTGACGGTGAATTCATTGGCTGTGAGGACGCGTGCGATATCTTTATTGGATAGTCCACGGGCAATTAGCGCCAGGATTTCCAACTCACGGGCGGTGAGAGTTTGGAAGGCAGCTCGTTCGGCGAGGCGTTCTTCGACGGCGGGTGGCAGGTATTGGCGGCCCTCGATCACGGCGCGGATCGCGGCTTCGAGTTGTTTGCTTGGAATGCTCTTCAACAGGTAGCCACTTGCCCCGGCGGTCATCGCGCGGTGGATGTCTTCATCCCCATCATAAGTGGTTAGCATCAGCACGCGTGCGTCGGGTTGGGTCTTGCGTATGGTTTTCAAGGCATCGA
>JALOTR010000245.1 GCA_025457805.1 Akkermansiaceae bacterium
CTCGATCAACGTCGGCTGGGGCTTCGACCGGACGTCGTCATGGAAGGACGGTAAGATCCAGCGCATCGAGAGCAAGCTGGATCAGATCATCGCCACGATCCCGCTTGCGGGTGAGTTTCTCATGCAAGAGCGCATTCGCCGGGAAAAGGAAGAGCAGCGAAGGAAGCAACTTGAGGAACTGCGCTACCGGATGGATGGCATCAAGCGGAAGGAAGAAGAAGCTTTGGAGGTTCTGTTGAACCATTCGAAGAACCATCGGCGCGCGAGGGAGCTGAGGGATTTCATCGAGTCTGCGAGAGTCCTGTATCTGAGTGATCACGGGCAGGATCCGGAGGAAAATTCTCCGGCGGGACTTTGGTTCAAATGGGCGGAGCAACGCGCCGCGGTCATCGATCCATTGGGCGAGGGTTTCCGGCCTTGGAATGGCCGCGCCTTCCGCCAAATTCCGGGTCTTTTTCCTGAATCGTAAGGCCACACCACCCACCGATCCGACGTTGAAGCATCGGCGAAAGCCGTGCGCTCGCTCAAGCGCAAGGAGCTCTCGGTGAAGAGCTGATGGACTCTGATTCAATCAGATGGATGGGATGGTGGCTGGAAACGGGGTTGCTGGGAGGGTTCTCGGATGGGGGCTGGGGTGATATGGGTTTTGGGGGCGGGAGCGAGTGATTGGATGCGATCCGGCGGACAAAATGTCCGCAGGCACATAGCGTTCAGAATGAACGCGCTCCTTGGCTCCCCGCTCCCTGCTCCCCGGCTCTACCACTTCAGGAGTTTGGGGACGGCGGCGTGGAGGGCGGCTTCGAGGACGGCGGCTTCGGCGTGGGTGAGGGGGAGGGTGACTTTGCGGAGGCTGCGGTCTGCGCCGCTTTGGCGGGAGATGCTGAGGAGGTAGGGGGCGCGGTTGGGGTCTTGGTTCGGGTTGAGCTCGAAGGCGCTGTTGGATTTTTCCGCCTGGTGGAAAAGTTTGGCCTGGGGTTGGCGGCCTTGGAGGGTGGCCAGCACGGCCCCGAGATCGCTGAGACCCCACTTCATGGTGATTTTGTTTTCCCAATCGAACTGCTTTTCGCCCACCTGCGAGGCGGCATCGACGAAGATGGCGCCTTTGGAGCGATTGAGCCCGAAGCGGATGACGCCACCGCTGCCGCGTGAGTTGGGCTTGTAGATGGCGTATTCGCTGGAGCGCTCGGAGTTACGATCAGAGTTGCGATCAGAGTTGCGTTCATGGCTGCGATCGGCGGGAGCTTCGGCTGCGGGCGGGTTTTCGAGAACGGTGTTTTTCATGAGGTGGGAGTTGGTTTTCGGGATGCAGGAAAGCAGATCCATTTTCACCCTTCAAGGAAAAAGTGTTCGCTTGAACAACTTTTCAGAAGGGCGGAATTGAACCTTGGCCCGCAAGGTGGCTTTCTTCAGGATGGCGGTGGTGAACGTCCGGGTATTGATCGATGGGCCTTCGGAGCTGGTTTTCGACTATGCGGTTCCGATGGGTCTCGACGTGCGCCCGGGCTGCCGGGTGCGGGTGCCCTTGCGGAAAAAATCGGCTACGGGCACGGTGCTGGCGGTGGTGGAGGCGGAGCAGATGGACTTCGCGCTGAGGGAGTTGGAGTCATTGATCGATCCGGAGCCGTTGATCACGCCGGTGCTTCTGAGGACGGGAGAATGGATCGCGGATTATTATGGTTGCGGGTTTGAGACGGTGATCCGTTCGCTGTTGCCGGAGGCGGTGAGGTCGGAGGAAAACTCGGCCAAGACGCGGCGCATCGCGGTGCTGGAGGCGGCTCCGGAGGAGGCCGTGCTGGAGAAACTGGCCAAGCGCGCGCCACGGCAGCATGCCATCCTTTCGCTGATCCTGCATGCGCCGGACATGCGCATGGCGGTGGCGGATTTGGGCGAGGGCTCGGCGGCGGCGCTCAAGGGGATGGAGAAGGCGGGTTTGCTGAAATTGGAGATCGAGGAAGTGCGCCGGGACCCGGATGCGGACGGGGTAGATGAAATTTTGGAATCCCAACCGCTCACCCTCAATCCGGAACAACAACGCGCGCTCGATGCCATTCTCGCCAGCGTGGAGGAACCCTCGCCGAAACCAATCCTGTTGCTGGGCGTGACGGGATCGGGGAAAACGGAAGTTTACCTGCAAGCCGCGCGGCATGTGATCGATCGCGGGAAGACGGTGCTGGTGCTGGTTCCGGAAATTTCCCTGACGCCGCAGACGGTGCGGAGGTTCAAGGCGCGCTTTGCGGCGATGCAGGATCAGGTGGCGGTGCTGCACTCGAATCTATCGCAGGGCGAGCGTTTCGATGAATGGCACCGCATCCGAAAGGGAGTGGCGCGGATTGTGATCGGGGCGAGGTCCGCGGTGTTCGCGCCCTTGCCGGATCTGGGGCTGATCCTGGTGGATGAGGAGCATGAAAATACTTACAAGCAGGAGAGCGTGCCGCGTTATCATGGTCGCGACGTGGCAGTGCTGCGGGCGGCATTTGAAAAATGCGTGATCGTGCTCGGCTCGGCCACGCCCTCGCTGGAGTCGTGGCAAAACACGCAGGCGGGGAAATATGAGTTGCTGCGACTGGATCAACGCGCGGACGGCCAAGCGATGCCGTTGGTGCGGATCGTGGACATGCGTCTGGAGGCGGCCAAACACAAGGGCGCGCCGGCGATTTTATCCGACAAACTGCGGACGGCGCTCGAACAGCGATTGGAAAAAGGTGAGCAATCGATCCTGTTTCTCAATCGCCGCGGCTTCGCACGATCGCTGCAATGTCCGAAGTGCGGGCATGTTTGCCAATGTCCGCATTGTTCGGTGGCGCTGACCTATCATCGCACCGACGAGCGGTTGGTTTGCCACGTTTGCGGGCACCAGGCCATCGTCCCGCGCAAGTGCCCGGAGTGCAAGGACCCGGCCATCATCCTGCAGGGTTATGGCACGCAGAAAGTCGAGGAAGTGATGGCCAAAGTGCTGCCACAGGCAAAAATCGCGCGCATCGATGCAGATGCCATGCGCCGGAAACACGCGCTGCGAGACACGCTCAATGCCTTCAAGTCCCACAAGATCGATATCCTCATCGGCACCCAGATGATTGCCAAGGGGCTGCATTTTCCCAACGTCACACTGGTGGGCATCCTCAACGCCGATCTCGGCCTGCATGTGCCGGATTTCCGGGCCGGCGAGCGGACTTTCCAGCTCATCACGCAGGTCGCCGGGCGTGCCGGGCGGGGTGAATTGGAGGGCGAGGTGATCGTGCAGACGTTCACGCCGCATTCGCCGTCGATCCAATACGCGCGGCGGCATGATTTCGATGGATTTTCCGAGCAGGAAATGGAGTTCCGGCGGCAATTTTCGTTTCCGCCCTTCGCTCACTGCGCGGTTCTAACAAGTCGCTCGAATCACGAACGGCGGGCCGAATTCACCTTGCAAACGCTGCATTTGCGGCTCGCGGAGGATTTGCCGCCGGGCATCACGCTGGGTGAGGTGCTGCCCTCGCCACTGGTCCGTTCGCATGGTCAGTTCCGCTTTCAAATCACCCTGCGCTCGCACCGTGCGCGGCCGCTTTCCCGTCATGTGCAGGCAGTTCTGGCGCGGACCTCGTTGCCGGAGGATGTGACGGTGGTGTTCGATATGGACGCGCTGAGTTTTTCCTGAGCGCGGAAAAATCCCTGCCATCACGTGGGGAACGAGGTTTTGAATCACGGCCAAAACAGCCGAAGTTTTTGGAACGAGGCGCCTGTTTCACCCGCAAGAGGGCATTCCTTTTTCAAATGCCGACACACTTGATAGGAAACCGTTCAAAAATATTTTAAAAATCCGCTTGTTAGCTTCTCTTAATTTTCTTATAAGACGGACAGTCAAAGCGCCAACATCGTTCTGATCACACCCCAAGACACCTGCTGTTCCTAACACCAACCTGACTATCCCGACACTCACCCGTCCCACGTCCACACCCTAACATCACCGCCCTGAGAAAGTGAGTCCCTTCACTCTCTCAGGCAGCCCGGATCGGGATCTGTCCCGAACCGGCATGGTTCACCGGAAAGCACCCTCCGGCCCATGCCTTTTTCCCGGTCCTGGCTGTCCGTCTCTGCCGAACGTCCCATTCGGCAGGCTCCAGACGGAAGGTTTGTTTCTGCTGTTCATCCTTACAACCAGCCATGAAAACCAGCCGCTTGGCCTCACCGGCCAATCCGTGCGGAGCTTTGCACCCTCGTGTCCTGACGACTGCATTCTCCGCATGCTTTCTCCGCCTTCGGGCGCTTACCATCGCGCGGACGATTTTTCCCTTCGTCCTCTTGCTCGGCCCTGTGGCATCCGCTGCCGTGGTCTCCTGGAATCCCAATGCGGAGTCCGACATCGCCCGTTACGAAGTCAGTTATGGCACTGCCTCTGGCAACCATAGCGTCACGGTCGATGCCGGTCTCAACACCCGGGCATCCATCGCCGGCCTCACCAAGGGTGCCACGTATTACTTCGTGGTCCGCGCCATCAATCAGTCGGGCCTTACCAGCGCCCCGTCAGCGGAAATCGCCTATCAGGTCCCGTCCGATGCACCGGTCAACCAAGTCCCGCTGGCCAGTGGCAAATCCGTGATCACTGCCGAAGACACCGCCGTGCCGGTGACCTTGGTCGCCACGGATGCCAACAACGATGCCCTCAGCTACACGGTGGTTACAGGACCCACGAAAGGAGCCCTGTCCGGCAGCGGCGCATCGCTCACTTACACTCCGCACGCGGACGTGAATGGCACCGATTCGTTTACGTTCCGCGCAAACGACGGCAAGGCAGATTCCAACATCGCCACTGTCTCGATCACGATCAACGCAGTAAACGATGCTCCTGTCGCCGCAAACCGCAACTTCACCACCAACGAGGACACCGCTGTGGCAGTCACGCTTGCAGCGACGGACAAGGAGAACAACACCCTCACCTACTCCATCGTCAGCGGCCCAAGCAAGGGAACTCTAACAGGAACTGGCGCGAATCGGACTTACACTCCAAACTCCGATGTGAATGGCACGGACACATTCACTTACAAGGCCAACGACGGACTCGATTCCAACATCGCCACTGTCACGATCACGATCAACGCAATAAACGACGCACCTGTCACTGCAAACCGCGACTTCACCACCAATGAGGACAGCGCTGTGGCTGTCACGCTTTCCGCCACCGATAGGGAAAACAACTCACTCACTTACTCCATCGTCAGCGGCCCAAGCAAGGGAACTCTAACAGGAACTGGCGCGAATCGGACTTACACTCCAAACTCCGATGTGAATGGCACAGACACCTTCACCTACAAGGCAAACGACGGTCTCGATTCCAACATCGCCACAGTCACCATCACGATCAATGCGGTGAACGATGCCCCAATCGCCGCAAACCGCGACTTCACCACCAATGAGGACAGCTCTGTGGCAGTCACGCTCTCCGCGACCGATAAGGAAAACAACACACTCACTTACTCCATCGTCAGCAGCCCCAGCAAG
>JALOTR010000246.1 GCA_025457805.1 Akkermansiaceae bacterium
TGGAAGCCTACCTGAAGTTGGCACCCAACTCCACTTACAAGTTGTCTGTTTGGATGAAGACATCCAGCGGATCTGACGAAGTGCAGGTCAATATGACTGGACTCGCGGAAAACAACATAAGCGTGGCCAGCGCTCTCGCCGATTGGGCATTGATCGAAAAGGAATTTCATACAGGTGACAATCAGCAGCGCGGGATCATCGAGTTCAAAAATCCCGCCAACCCCGACAAAAACAGCTCATGGATCGACGACTTGAAGATTGAACGCATCCGCGACCACGCACCTGTGAAGCCGTCAGGCATTCATCGATTGCCCCCGCGCAAAAGAGTCGAACACCTTGGCCTCACCTCTCAGCCCGATGAGAAACTTGAGTGGCTGCTCGATGCGAAGTTCGGCATGTTCCTTCATTGGGGTATTTATGCAGGAACCGGCAGATCGGAATGGGCGATGCACCAAATGAAAATGCGCCCCGAAGAATACCGCGCCTTTGCTTACCCTGAGTCTGGCGATGCGTATTTCACCGCCAACCAATTCGACCCCAAAGAGTGGGCGAAGTTGGCGAAAGACTCCGGAATGAGATACATGGTTCTCACCGCCATGCACCACGATGGTTATGCGCTGTTTGAGAGCAAGGCCATCGACGCATTCACCTCCAAACAGACTCATAATCGCGATTTTGTGAAGGAATACACCGATGCCTGCCGTGCCGAGGGCTTGAAGGTAGGCCTCTTCAAGACCCTGATCAACTGGCGCTATCCCGGCTATTACGATTGGACCGGGACGGACTGCAAACCCAACGTCTTCGGATACACCACGGATATCGCTCACAAGGAAAGTGCCCGGATGATGAAGGAGGAGCTTTACGCCCAAACCAAGGAACTGATGACCAACTACGGCAAGATCGACATTCTATTCTGGGATGGCGGTTGGTTGGGTCAGCAGGGCACCAGCGCGGCGGGTGCGCCTTTCTGGGAATCAGGCAAATACATGGACCCAAAGAATCCGTGGCCGGTGAACCCCTACTTTCAAGATTTTGATGAAGAATCGGGCAAACCACTTGGATTGATGGGCATCGTCCGCAAGTATCAGCCCGATATCATTGTCAATCCGCGTTCGGGCTGGGTAGGCGATATCAGAGCAGAGGAAGGCGGGGCGCGGGTCAGCGGCCCGATTCGATCCGAGTATGTATATGAAAAATGCATGACTGCAGCTCCCGGTTGGGGATATAACAAACACTACGAGAATCCCGAAAAAGTCATGACGGTTGAGGACATCAAGGAAATGCTAGCCGACTGCGTCGTGCGCAATATGGTCTTCCTGCTCAATGTCGGCCCCAATCGTCACGGCCAAATCAATCCTTTGGTCGCCGGGCGCTTTCGTGAGGTCGGGAAGTGGCTTGAGAAAGTGGGTGATGCGGTTTATTCCACACGGGGAGGCCCCTGGAATCCCAAAGACGGCCAGTATGGATTCACCTACAAGGAGAATAAGATCTTTGTCTATCTGTTTGGTGGGTTCACGGGTGATGCCATCACCCTGCCTGCCCTCAACGAAGGACAGGAGGCTATCAAAGCCTACGTCGTTGGGGATCATACTCCCGTTGCAATTACCCAAAACAAGGCCAGTGAAATCACGCTCTCCGGAATCAGCCGCTCTGACAAGGTTGTTACCATTTTGGCTGTGGAGCTCAACAAGAAGGTCATGGAATGAGTGGCTTTAAACCCAATTGGTTGGCAGAATCATCACCGAAAACACATTTCCAAGACGGGTGATCTTTCATTGAAATGCACCGCTTTTCGAATTCGATGCCCATCGCCCGGCAGGGATCGATCTTTGGATTGAGGTCGAGAAATTCAGCAACCTTGGATCGTGGGGAATTGGCCGTGATGGAGATGATGATGATCGGACCCAAACGCTCAATGGCCGAAGAAAATCAGATAAAAAACTCTCCGTTGCCGAACTCACCGCAGATACAACCATCAAAGTGCCCAAGGAAGGCATCTGGCGCCTTGGGCTGCGTTCGCGGGACGATAAGTCAAGAAAGCCGGGTGGGCGGTCTTTCAAAGCGGCTGTCAACGACAAGGCATCCCAAACAGTCTTCGGTGCTCACGGCCATGATGGCTACGGTTGGCAGGACGGTGGCGAATTTTTCCTGCCAGCGGGCAACATCAAGCAGGTCCGGCTAGGACGTGGGTAACAAGGTGGAGCCTCCTCAAGGGCCTTCATTCCCCTAGCTTACTGCCGGCAATATTTCTGGCAATTCCTGCAGTATTTGGGAAACTTCGAGAGTTCATCCGGTGACATTGGTTTCACCGCCGATGCACCCTTCAGGGAACCTCGATTTATGGAAAACCTTTACATCGCATTCGCGGTCTCAGTCCTGGCCATGGGGACGACCGTGGGCGCGGAGAAGATGAGCTACAACCGCGACATCCGACCGATTCTCTCCGACAATTGTTTCAGTTGCCACGGCTTTGATCCGCATACGCGTGAAGCCGGACTGCGCCTTGATACCCGTGAAGGAGCCACGGCAAGCAATGACGGTGTGATCGCAATCGTGCCCGGAGACATCCACAAGTCCGCCCTGTGGGAGCGCATTCACAGCAGCGATGCAGACGAAGTCATGCCGCCGCCCAAGACGCACAAAACCATTTCCTCGGCGCAAAAAGAAAAACTGAGGAAATGGATCGAACAGGGCGCGCCCTATGAAAAGCATTGGTCCTTCGTGCCGCCCATTGCGTCGGCGGTGCCAGCCGTGAAACAAACCGATTGGCCGCGCAATCCGCTCGACCAGTTCATCCTTGCGCATCTGGAGGAGAAGAAACTCCAACCTGCGCCGGAAGCGGGGAAGGAGACCTTGATCCGCCGCGTGACTCTCGATCTCACCGGGCTTTCGCCCACCTTGCAGGAGGTCGATGCTTTTCTCGCCGATGACTCCCCCGCCGCCTATGAAACCGTGGTGGATCGCCTGCTGGCCTCGCCGCACTACGGCGAACGCATGGCGGTGGATTGGCTGGATGCCTCGCGCTATGCGGACACCAATGGATACCAAGTGGATCGCGACCGGGAGATCTGGCGCTGGCGGGATTGGGTCATCAGCGCCTTCAACCGGAACCTTTCCTTCGACCAGTTCACCATCGAACAACTCGCCGGCGACCTTCTGCCGAATCCCACCTTGGAACAACGCATCGCCACGGGCTTCAACCGCAACAGCATGTTCAACGAAGAGGGAGGCGTCGATCCCGAGGAGTTTCTCGCTGAATACGCTGCGGATCGTGCGGAAACCACAGTGGCGGTCTGGCTCGCGCAAACCTTCAATTGCTGCCGCTGCCATGACCATAAATACGATCCTTTCACAGCGCGTGATTTCTATTCGATGAAGGCGTTCTTCAACAATGTCGCGGAACTCGGTGCAGGAAATCATGTCTCTCCCATCCGGACCAATTCCCCACCGCAGCTCAGGCTCCGCGCGCCGAAGATCGAAGCGAAGATTCAGGAACTGCAAAAACTTTTGGCCACCGCCGAGAGCACGAATGCCGCAGACCAAGTCAAGATACTCAAAAAACAAATCCGCGATGCCGAACTGAAAATCCCGACCACGCTCGTGATGGAGGAGAGAAAAGATGTGCGCCCGACATTCATCCTCACACGCGGTGACTTCAAGTCGCCCGGAGAAAAAGTCGAACCCGCCACGCCCGCCGTCTTGCCAGCGATGTCAGCCGATCTGCCGCGCAACCGGCTCGGCCTGGCGAAGTGGCTTGTGGATCCGCAAAACCCACTCACCGCCCGCGTCGCGGTCAATCGTTATTGGCAGCAGGTCTTCGGCTACGGACTGGTGAAAACCAGCGATGACTTCGGCGCGCAAGGAGATATGCCATCGCATCCGGAGTTGCTCGATTGGCTTGCCAAGGATTTCGTCGGCCATGGTTGGGATGTGAAGCGCCTGATGAAGATGCTGGTCACCAGTGCCACTTACCGGCAGCACTCACGCATCCCGCCCGCTTTGTTGGAGATGGACCCGGAAAACCGCCTGCTCGCCCGGGGCGTGCGCAATCGCCTGATGGGTGAGTTCATCCGCGACCAGGCACTCGCCGTCAGCGGTTTGTTGGTTGCCAAGACCGGCGGTCCATCCGTGAAGCCCTATCATCCGCCGGGCCTCTACGAACAGGTGTCCACAGAGGGTCCCTACGTGGCTGGAAAAGGAGACGATCTCTACCGCCGCAGTCTTTACACTTATTGGAAACGCTCGGTGCCACATCCGGCGATGCTCACCTTCGGCACACCCTTTCGCGAAGCGTGCAGTCTGCAGCGCTCACGCAGCAACACCCCGCTGCAGGCGCTCAACCTGATGAATGACGCCACCTACGTCGAGGCCAGCCGATTCCTCGCCGAGCGCATGTGGAAGGCCTCCCCGGACGCGTCCGGTCGCCTTGCCTTCGGCTTCCGGACGGTCCTGGCACGCCCGGCGAAACCCTCCGAACTTGCGATCCTCGAAAAGGCATATCACCGTGCCCTCGCCGATTTCAGAAATGATCCTGCCGCCACCGAGGCACTCTTGCGTGTGGGTGCCAAGCCCGCGGACAGCAAGCTCGACGCTCCCGAACTGGCCGCGCTTACCACCGTCGCAAGCACCATTCTCTGCATGGATGAAACTGTGACCAAACCCTGACGAACCTGATGCATCCCTACGATCCACTCCACGTCACCCGCCGCCAGTTTCTCGGTCGTGCGAGCCTTGGCATCGGCTCGGCAGCCTTGGCGTCCTTGCTCAACCCGCGCGTTTTCGCGGCGGGTGGTTTCAGCGCACCGCACTTCGCGCCCAAGGCGAAACGCATCATCTGGCTCACCCAGGCAGGCGCACCTTCCCAATTGGAGACCTTCGATTACAAGCCCGGTCTCAAGGCCATGTTTGACAAAGATCTGCCCGCTTCCGTGCGTGGCGACCAGCGTCTCACCGGATTCACCTCAGGACAGGCACGGCTTCCCATCGCTCCCTCGGTCTATCAGTTTTCCCAACACGGCCAGAGCGGCATGTGGATCAGCGAACTCCTGCCCCACACCGCGAAACTCGCCGATGAAATCTGTGTGATCCGCTCCATGCATACCGAGGCGATCAATCACGACCCCGCGATGACCTTGTTGCAAACCGGTCATCAGATCGGTGGGCGACCTTCGCTCGGCGCGTGGGTTTCCTATGGCCTCGGATCGATGAACGAGAATCTGCCGACCTTTGTCGCCCTCGTTTCCCGACCCAGCGGGAAAACCAACGCCCAGCCGCTGCACGAACGCATGTGGGGTTCCGGCTTTTTGCCCGCGAGATATCAAGGCGTGCGCTTCACTCCGACGAAGGACCCGGTCCTCTATCTCACCAATCCAGCCGGCATCACCTCCGCCCGCCGGCGTGCCATGCTCGATGACTTGCAGGCGCTCAATCAATCCACACTCAACGAGTATCATGATCCGGAGATCCAGAACCGCAT
>JALOTR010000247.1 GCA_025457805.1 Akkermansiaceae bacterium
TCCCAATGTCATTAATGAATCAGGTACTGACTTAACTGCATCTTTTATGAATTTAAGTTTATCAACTGCAATGCAAAGTCAATTTATCACAAAAATTGGTTGAAAACATTACAGATTCTGCGGGTTCTATGGCCCATCCTGATCTCACGTTACCTCGCTTCGACACGGAAAAAGGCAGCATCGTCGGCAGAAGGAAACTCAAACTCAAGTTCGCCCTGCGGGTTAATTTGATAGAATGAGCCCGGGCTGGCCAAAGAAGAGTCGGTAAAAGGGTTTGTCGCAGGATTTGTGGACTTCTGAATGCCGAGAGTGAGCCGGAAGCGGCCTGGACTGATCTTTTCAATCAAGGACGCACCCACATTCAATGACTGCACTTGCGCCTTCGCATAATAACCTGCGGCGTTCTGGGTAGCGAGCGGATTGGGAAGTGCCGCTAGAATAGCTGCGAATTCCGTTTGGCTCACTGTGCCGTCGCCGTTGGAATCGGCTGGGGTTGAGGGGGATGTCTGCCCGTTGTTCCGCCACAGTTGGGCGAAGCTTTCCGCAGCTCCATTTTTTCCAACAAGAAGAAGATCCGGAAGTGCGTCATTGTCAAAATTCCCCCATGCCAGTGAGCCATACACCACTCCTGGAAGACCCGGCATTACGATTTCCGTTACATTCGTGAATCCATTTCCCGTGTTCTTCCAGAGTTGGGAGATCACACCGCCGTCCGAGCTCCCGGCGATAAGAAAATCGAGGCGGCCATCGTTGTCATAATCACTCCATGCCAATGATGGAGATTCACTGACTCCCGGAAGTCCGGGCGCGACCGTAGCAGTCACATTGGCGAATGTGCTGCCTAGGTTGCGCCATAGCTGGGAAATCTTTAGATTGGGTCCACTTCTCCCTGTGATTAGGAAATCGAGTCTGCGGTCATTGTCATAATCGCCCCAGGCGACGCAACAGTCCGTCACGCCGGGCAAACCGGGAATCACGCTGGCAGTCACGTTTGTGAAGCCGCTTCCCGTATTTCGCCACAATTGTGCGATGTTCGCGTTGTTTGTGCTTCCGGCGATGAGGAAATCCATGCGGCCGTCGTTATCATAATCTCCCCACGCTACAGAGGATCCCGCCACCCCTGGTAGTCCCGGAGCCGCACTTGCAGTGACATTGGTGAAATGAGTCCCGTTGTTGCGCCAAAGCCACGATATTCTGCTGCCTCCCCTGTATCCTGTGTAAAGGCCGTCAAGCAGACCATCCTTGTCATAATCGCACCATGTGAACGAACCTGATAGGTTATACAAGCCATGGAACGGAACCGAGGGGAAGGCAGTCGCGGTCACATCGGAAAACACATTGCCTGCGTTTCGCCACAACTGGGATGAGTGCTGACCTGAAATGTGATTATATCCGGACAGGAAGAAATCAAGGTCTCCGTCCTTGTCATAATCCGCCCAAGACACTGACGAACTTGAAAGCCCCGGAAGTCCGGGTGTTGCGGTTGATGTAACATTTGTGAAACCGTTTCCTGTGTTCCGCCAAAGTTGCGATTTGCCACTTGATGCAATGTCATCATACCCTGAAAAGATGAAGTCGAGGCGTTTGTCGCCGTCGTAATCTCCCCAAGCAACGGTCGCATCTTTCAAAGGTGGCAAGCCGGCAGCCAAACTTGTCGTCACGTTTGCGAATCCGGACAGTTCACGAACCTGAAAGCCAGCGATGGAAGCATCTCTGGAGCTTGCCGGATTCACACGATAAGTGAAAGATGTGATACCCTTCAATTCGACTTCGACAATGGCGCGATCCAATGCTGAGGGTGGATTCTCGCCTTGTACGCCATTGCCCATTACAAAGGAGGGGACTGCCACGATGTCCCCCGTGGAGAGCAGGAAATCATTGTTAGAAAATGTTCCAGCACAGCAGGAACGAGGTTCACCATGCAGCACCTGAACCAAATAGACCTTGGAGGGGTGGAGATTCGAGCAGGTCAAGGTGACAGGTCCCGCTGCTGAAACTTCGGAGAAAAACAGAGGATCAATCGAGGAATAACCGCCCAAACTGGCGTTGGCCGTTGACGCGCCAGCGGACCAGCTCGTTCCTGAAGGGTTGGCCAGATTGCCAGTCGGAGGGAACGTGATTCCATTGCGGATCACAGCGGTAGCCGTGCCGAAGTTTGCGGAAGCAAGCAAAGTCCCTCGAGCCGATAAAAACTGCTCAACCGCCACAGTCTGCCTTATCACGGGTGCTGGCAGATTTCCCTGTGCCCACGAAGCGGTCGAAACGACACAAATCTGCGCGAGGATGAAACCACATAAGAACTTCGGCATATGCACCCTCAAGCTAGGGGGATTTACGGGAAAGGCAATCTAACAAGTAAAATTCAGATATGATTCGGTTTTGAGTGCGCAGTTAAAATGATTAAGCATTTGTGAATGGAGCTGTGAATTAGCTCATGCGCATGGGTTGGTCTGATCGTGTAGGACCGTTAGATGTGAGCGTTTGGCCAAGCTGATTGGGCGAATTGGTTTAGGCCGGCTTCCATCCGCCAAGCGTGATGGAGGCAGAGTAGGATGCTACTGGGCACGCCAACTCTTCAAGCCGCGTCCTGATCCGCGCGTTTCCGGCGGATGGCGGGTGGTTTTTCGCCGAGCACGACTTGGCGGGTGATGGTGACGGATTCGATGTCCTCGCGGGAGGGGATGTCGAACATCACCTCGAGCATCATTCTCTCGAAAATCGAGCGCAGGGCGCGGGCTCCGGTGCCACGGCGCACGGCTTCTTCTGCCAGGGCGCGGAGGGCATCCCGTTTGACGTGGAGTTTCACGCCGTTCATGGCGAGCTGCTTGCCGTATTGTTTGACCAATGCGTTTTTCGGCTCGGTGAGGATGGACATCAACTCGTCTTCCGAGAGCTTGCGCAGTGAGGAAATGACAGGCAGGCGGCCGATGAATTCCGGGATCAATCCGAAGTGGAGGAGGTCCTCGGGTTGCACGCGTTCCAGCACGTTGATGGCCGGGTCGTCGAGGTTTTCCGAGCCGCTTCCGGAGTGGAAACCAAGGGTATTGCTGCCGAGGCGGCGTTTGACCATGTCCTCGAGGCCCACAAATGCACCGCCGACGATGAAGAGGATCTTCTCGGTATTGACCTGGATGTATTCCTGTTGCGGGTGCTTGCGACCGCCTTGGGGTGGCACGTTGCAGACGGTGCCTTCGAGGATCTTGAGCAGCGCTTGCTGCACACCTTCGCCGGAAACATCGCGGGTGATGGAAACGTTTTCGGTTTTGCGGCCGATCTTGTCGATCTCGTCCACATAGATGATGCCACGCTCGGCGCGGGCCACATCGAAGTCGGATGCCTGCAGGAGGCGGAGGATGATGTTTTCCACATCCTCGCCGACGTAGCCGGCCTCTGTGAGGGTGGTGGCATCCACGATGCAGAAGGGCACATCGAGCACCCTTGCCAGCGTGCGGGCGAGCAGGGTTTTTCCGGATCCGGTGGGACCGAGGAGGAGGATGTTGGATTTTTCGATTTCCACATCCTTGAACTCTTCATCCAGCTTTGCCTGATCCTGGCGGAGACGCTGGTAGTGATTGTAAACCGCCACCGCCAAGACCTTCTTGGCGTTTTCCTGGCCGACGACGAATTCGTTGAGCTTGGTCAGGATGGCAGAAGGTGCCGGGATTTTGAAGCCGGGCTTTTCCGCAGGCGTCTTGCCCTTGGAGGGAGTTCCGCCCAATTCCTTTTCAAGAATGTTCGAGCAAACCTCGATGCACTCGTTGCAGATATAGACCCCTGGGCCTGCGATGAGTTTTTTGACCTCTGAGTGGCTCTTTCCGCAGAAGGAGCACATCGTCAAATTGGAAGCGCGGGCCATGGAATTGTGGGTGTGATTCTGAAACGAACGACGGGAGCTTACTCTTCCGGCTTCTTGTTGTCCAGCAAGCCTGCGACCGAGTCCGGAAGTTGTTTGCGGCTCTCCAGAACCTTGTCCACGAGGCCATAGGCCACGGACTCTTCGGCAGTCATGTAATTGTCGCGGTCCGAGTCATGTTCCACCTGCTCCACGGTCTTGCCCGTGTGCTTGGCGAGGATGCCGTTGAGGCGCTTCTTGAGATTGAACATGAAACCGATGGTCCGCTCGACATCGGAAGCCGTGCCCTGGGCACCGCCGGAGACCTGGTGAATCATCACGTGGGAGTTCGGAAGGCAGAAACGCTTGCCCTTGGTACCAGCGGTAAGAAGCACCGAGCCCATGGAGGCGGCGATGCCGATGCAGTAGGTGTTCACATCGCAGGTGAGGAACTGCATCGTGTCATACATCGCAAGTCCGGCGGTGACCGATCCACCCGGCGAGTTGATATAAATGTGGATGTCTTTCTTCGGATCCTGCATCTGGAGGAACAGAAGCTGGGCGATCACGGAGTTGGCCACAAAATCATCGATCGGCGTGCCGATGAAGATGATGCGGTCCTTGAGAAGACGGGAATAGATATCGAAAGAGCGCTCTCCGCGGCCGTCTTGTTCGATGACGACCGGCACATAGTAGCTGTTGCGGGGAGCGGGTGAACTCGCGGAATTGAAGGTCATGTTATTCTTCGGTGAGATTGGTTTCGGCTGACTCCACTACATTCGCGTGCTCGACGAGGAAGTCAATGGCCTTGCCGATGCCGATCGAACTGCGGACGGAGGCCAAGCGGCCGGAGCGCTGCATGTCCTTGATGAACTTCTTCGGAGCCACCTTGCGGGATTGGGCGACGCGGGCGAGGTGATTGACGAGTTCGGCATCGGACACGGTGATTTTTTCCACCCGGGCGATTTCCTGAAGGATGAAATTTGTGCGCAGGTTGGTCACCGCCTGATGACCGGCACTGGCGAAAATTTCCGCCTGCTGTGAGGAAATCTCGTCCTCGGTCATGCCGGACTGCACGCCGCGCTGGACCATGGCATCGGCCTGGGATTGGGTCTCCTGGTTGATCAGTTCCTCGGGCAGTTCGAAGTCCACCTGATTGTTGAAGTGGGCGACGATCTGATTGACCTTCATGTCATCGATCTTCCGCTTGCGCTCAGACTGCATGTTCTCGCGGATGATGCCCTTGATTTCCTCCATCGTCTTGCCAGGAGCGAGGCGGGCGGCGAGTTCGTCGTTGAGTTCCGGAAGCTCGGCTTCCTTGAGTTCTTTGATGGTGGTGGCGAAAAGGATTTCCTTGTTCTGGAGATCGGCGACAGGGAAATCCTCGGGAAGCGTGATGGTGATTTCCTTGGAATCTCCCACGTTCATTCCCACCATTTGGGCGGCGAAACCGGGGAGGAAGGCTTTTTCATCGAGGCGCACCCAGAAACCTTCGCGGCCGGACAGGTATCCGGCGGGTTTGCCGAGAAATTCTTCGGTCGGTTTGCCTTCAACGGTCGAGCTGTAGTCGATCACGGCGAAGTCACCCATGGCGGCTGCGCGACCTTCGATGTCCTTGAAATCGGCAAATCGCTCGCGCAGAG
>JALOTR010000248.1 GCA_025457805.1 Akkermansiaceae bacterium
GCCGACGACGGTGGCGGGGTAGGAAATGCTCCATTTCAGCGTCGGACTGGTGCCGGCGCGAACGACTCCGGCACCTGCGTTCAGCCAACCTACCGGAACGGAAGGGCTGGTTTGCGCGGAAGCGGCGGGTGTCAGGAGGGAATACATCAAGGCTGAAGCTGCCGTCACGGCAACTGATAAGGTTGTCTTCATTGGGGGGATTGGGGGGATGTTGGTGAGACCCTGCCGTTCCATGAACCATCTGCCGGGGGAAGCTTCGGGATCATGTCGAAAAGCACCAAGGGGGGATGGTGATTTTCCGGAGGGGCGCCAGCGGGCTTTGGAACCCGCCGGACGCAATGACTATCCGCCGACATTGAAGAAATCGGAAGCCGCATTTTCAACGTGAACGCGTACCCCTCAGTTGGGGGGACAGTCAACGCGTGAGTCCGAAGCGCCGTTCCAACTCCTTGATACCAAACTCACTGAGAGTGGGCCGACCATCGGCAGCGCAATAGGGCAGTTCGCAGGTGAAAAGCTCTTCCAGCAATGCGCGGGCCTCAGCCAACCTCGGCTGGATGCGCCATGAAGCGCGCCGGGCGAGCACCCGGGCGAGACGATCGAATGCAAAACGGGCACCGGGCGTGGATTCGTGGAGCAGTTCATCCAACAATTCGCCGATGAAAGTGCGTGGATCATCAATGCCGAGGCAGGCAGGCAGGGTGAGGATCTGGAGGGTGTTTCCGCCAAATGGTTCGGCTTCGATCCCGGCAGAGGAAAGCGCCACCCGCTCGCGCATCAGCAGCTCGAAGTCGCGGGGATCCATTTCCAACAACACCGGCACCAGCAAGCCCTGGGTGGGGACAGTTTCCTCATGCTGACGGAGGAGGGTTTCGTAATAAATGCGTTCGCGGGCGGCCTTGGGATCGAAAAGCACCAAGCCGCCCTCACTTTCGAGCACCACAAAGCGGTTTTTCAGCATGCCCATGATGCGGAATTCCGGGGCTCCCCCACCCTTTGGGAGGTCCTCGGGATCGGGATCTTTCGTGGGAGTGGTTTCCCCATCGTTTCCCTTGGGCACGGTTGCCACCCGTTCGGCCTCCACTGCAGGAGGATTCCACTCCGCCAACATCGGCTGGGGAGCATGGAAAACCGCAGCCCGCCGTTCAGGTGTCGGTGCCGGGATGGAGGCGGGCTCCAGCGGCAGCCGGGCAGGACTTGGCGGCGGGGCTGGCGGACGGAGGGCGATGCCCACCGATTCCAGGATCGCATCCCGGATGTCCAGCGGCCGGTGAAAGCGCACCTCGCGTTTGGCCGGATGCACATTCACATCCACCAAATGCGGCTCCAGATCGATCCACAACCAGGCAGCCGGGTGCAGGCCCTCTGAAAGCGCGCCACGGAAGCCCTCGGCCAAGGCGCGGGAAATGATGGAATCCTCGACCGGGCGGCCATTGAGAAACACAAACTGATGCCGCCGCCCCTTGCGTGCATGGCTGGCGGGCAGGATGAAACCCTCCACGGAAACACCGTTGCCGTGGGTGAGCGGCATGGAAATCAATTCCCGGGCGAGATCCGATCCGAGCAATTGCCGGACGCGATCCACCGATTTCGCCGCAGGTGGGAGATCGAAAACCTCGCGATCGTCCCGCCGCAGCCGGAATCTCACCCATGGCGCGGCCAAGGCATGCAGACGGAGTTGGTGCTCCACGTGGGCGGACTCGGTAGCCTCCGCGCGGAGGAACTTCCGGCGGGCCGGCATGTTGAAAAACAGGGCCTTGGCCTCGATGACCGTGCCCGGAGCACAACCGGCATCGCGCACATCGCGGACTTTGCCACCGTCCACAATGATTTCCGTGCCAGCCACCGCATCCGCCTCGCGGGTCACCATCCGGAAACGCGAAACGCTGGCAATGCTCGGCACCGCCTCGCCGCGGAATCCGAGCGTCCGGATTTCCGCGAGATCTCCAGAGCTGCGGAGTTTGCTGGTGGCATGGCGTTCCAGCGAGAGCAGCGCATCCTCGCGGGACATCCCGCAGCCGTCGTCGCTCACCCGGATCAGCGCCGCTCCGCCTTGATCCACATCCACGCGGATTTCGCGGGCACCGGCATCGATGCTGTTTTCCACCAGTTCCTTGACCACCGAAGCCGGGCGCTCCACGACCTCGCCCGCCGCCACCTGGCTGGCAAGAATATCGGATAACACGCGGATCTTCGGCATCGGCGCGGCAGACTAGGCAATCCCCGCCATTCCACAAGTGAAGAGCATCCGGATGATGAAACCCGGGCGATCGCGTGAAGGGAATCCCGGAAATCCCCTTGCAATTGGCTCCGCATTTTTTACTTTGTCAGAGCCTCCAAGGAGATGTGGCACGCTGCCGCATTGCCACTGGGGCGAAATTTCACACCCTGCGTGATCCATGAAACACCTTGAAAAAATCACCCTCGTCACCGCCACCGCGGTGTATGCCGGCTATCTCATCCAACAAGCCATCCGCACCCGCTCCGAGCGCCTTTTCCGCCTTGCAGCGGGCGAGTCGCCCTACGAGCGCACGCATCCCAAGCCGCGCATGCTCAAGCAGGCCTGAGTCCGTTTCCCACCATCCGCCATCCGGGCACAAAAAAACGGGTGCCACCTGGCACCCGTTCTCTTCCCTGTTTGCGGAACCGGAAAATTTACTCAGCGACTTCAGCCTTTTCGACGGCAGGACCGTTCGAATAACGCCAGCGGATCTTGTTGCGCTTGGAAGCGGAGCGGAGCTTGCGTTGCTTGCGCTCCGTGGGAGTTTCAAATGCACGGCGGCGGCGCATTTCTTCAAGGATGCCCTCGGCATCCAGCTTGGTTTTCAGGCGCTTGAGAGCACGGTCAACGGGCTCGCCTTTCTTCAGAGTCACTCCTCGCATGCGATGTTTCTTGGTTGGTTGGTTGGTTCCGCAGGGTTGTCGGGGCGGGGTTGATGCGGGATCGACCCTACCTTGTCAAGACAGAACCCGCCCATTTTCCAAAAAATGGGGGGTTGCATCCAATCGAGGACTGGGGTAAGCCTTGCGCGCTCGATTGCTTGGCCACCGTTCCGGTCTCGTCGGGCTCCCGGATGCCGGGATTCTGCTATCACACGACTACACGCCTCCTTTATCTCTTTTATGTATCGCATTCCATTCGACCGCGTGAACTGGATCACCAGTTCGTTCCTCATCGGCACCGCGCTCATCGCATTGATCGGCCTTCCCATTTATCTCGTGAAGTTCGGCATCGATTGGTTCCAGTTCTCGATGTTCTTCTTCTACCTCGTCGCCACCATGATGAGCATCACCGTCGGCTACCACCGGCTGTTTTCCCACCTCTCCTTCAAGGCCAAGACGCCGGTCAGGCTCTTCACCCTGATCTTCGGCGCGTGTGCGTTTGAAAATTCCTGTCTCGACTGGGCGTCCGACCATCGCCGCCACCACAAACACGTCGATCACGATGAGGACCCCTACGACATTTCCAAAGGCTTCATGTGGGCCCACATCGGCTGGCTCATGTTCAAGCTCAATCCCGAGCCGCCGATGGACAACGTGAACGACCTCCGCAAGGACAAGCTCGTGATGTGGCAATACAAGTATGTCCACTGGATCGGCTTGGTCGTGGGTCTCATCATTCCCTCCATCCTCGGCTTTGCGTGGAATCACTTCCAAGGCATGGATCCATGGATCGGCGCTCTCGGTGGATTCCTGATCGCTGGCGTCGCACGCATCGTGGTCGCCCAGCATTGCACCTTCTTCATCAACTCGCTCTGCCACACGGTTGGCCGCCAGCCCTACTCATCCAGCCACAGTGCTCGCGATTCCGCGATCATGGCCTTCCTCACCTTCGGCGAAGGATATCACAACTATCACCACGAGTTTCAACACGACTACCGCAACGGCGTGAAGCCATGGCAGTGGGATCCATCCAAGTGGACGATCTGGACCCTTTCGAAACTCGGTCTGGTCGAAGGACTCCGCCGCGTGCCGGACAGCAAGATCCTGCTAGCCGAGATGCGCGAAGCCCGCATGCGTGCTGAAAAGCACCTTGCCGAACTCCGCGAGCAAGGTACAGGTCCCACCCAACGCATCAGCGATGCCGCCCACGAGATCGTCGAGCGCCTTACTGCAAACTATCATGAGCTTGAAAAGGCCGTCGCTGACCGCGTGCAACTTTCCCGCGAGGCCCTGCGCGAGTGGCAGTCCGAAACCCGCGGCATGATGCGCGAACTCACCCGGTTGGTGAACTCGGTGCCTGCCTGATTTCCTAACGCAATTTCCAACAGCTACCGGCGGCCGTTCTCTTGTCTGGACAGCCGCCGGTCGCATGTACAAGGTGCCTCGACTTCATGCGAATCTCGGACCGCTACATCGCAAAGCAGGTGCTCTTTGGCACTCTCTATGCCGTTCTGGTCTTGGGCTTGGTATTGGTGCTCGGCAACCTCTTCAAAAAAATCCAACCCCTGCTGGTGGACCAGAAAGCGCCGCTGGAAGTGGTTCTGCGCTTTGTCATCAACGTGCTCCCGCTTTCGTTGATGTACACGGTCCCCTGGGGCTTCCTTTCCGCAGTTCTATTGGTATTCGGCCGCCTTTCCGCCCATCAGGAAATCACCAGCTTCCGCGTCGCCGGGGTGAGCCTGGCGCGCTTGTCCGCGCCGGTGTTCGTGATTGGTGCGCTGCTTTCGCTTGGCAGTCTTTGGCTCAACATCAACGTCGTTCCCACCTCCAAGGCCACCACCGTTCAGCTCTTGTATGAGCAGGCCACACGGGATCCGGATTCCCTGCTCAAGCCCGGTGTGGTGCAAGGAAACTTCGGCGGAGACGGAAAAGATGTGCAAAAGGCCCTGATCGAAGGCAAAGACGGCGAGTGGGTGGAAGGGTTTCATTTATATCAACTCTCCGGCACGGACGACAAAGAACGCACCTACGTTCACGCCGCCCGCGCCGCCCTCAAGGTGGATCAGGTCAACAGCCAGCTCCGCGTCAAACTTCAGAACGCTTATTTCGAGACCCACAAATCCGATGGCAGCGTGGACCGTGTGATCGCCCGCGAGGCGGAACCGCTGCTCATCGATCTCAAGAACCCGCGCTTCAAGAAAACCCGCGCCAGCGCGATGACAAACCAGGAGATCCTCACCGAGATCGCCACCAACCCGGAACTGCCCGAGGGGAAAAAAGTGCTCTTCCGGGCGGAAATCACCAAGCGCTATTCGTTTTCCATGGCTTGCCTCTCGTTTGCCTTCATTGCCGTGCCGCTCGGACTCGGCTCGCGCCGACGCGAAACCTCAAGTGGCCTCATCATCAGCCTGCTTATCGGTACTGGGTATTTCCTCATTACGATGTTGGCCGAGCAGTTCAAAACCGACAGCGGAGCCACCGCCGCCCTCTGGGCACCCAACATCGCCTGCGTGCTGTTAGGATTATTCCTTTTCCGTCGCGCCCGTTTCAAGTAAGCTGCAAGGGTTGATGAAAGCCCTCCGCACAATCA
>JALOTR010000002.1 GCA_025457805.1 Akkermansiaceae bacterium
GCGGCCTTGCCGACTCTGTGGATTGCCGGCGATTCCACCGTGCGCTCGAACCAACCGATGCGCGGCTGGGGCCAGGATCTGGGGATGTTTTTCGATGCGGCAAAGATCAACGTCGTCAATCGCGCGATCGGCGGAAGATCCTCGCGGACGTATTTCACGGAGGGAAAATGGAGGGACATCGAAAACGGCCTCAAGCCAGGCGATTTCGTGCTGATCCAGTTCGGCCACAACGATGTGGGGCCGACGGATGAGCGCTCGAAGTTTCGTGGATCCGTCAAGGGGATCGGCGAGGAGACCGAGACCGTGAAAAAACCGGATGGCAGCACGGAGGAGGTGCGCAGCTACGGATGGTATCTCAAGACGATGGCGCGCAGTGCGAAGGCGAAGGGTGCGAAGGTGATCCTGTGCACGCCGGTGCCACACAAGAAATTTGATCGCGAAGGGAAATTCGTGCAGGACTGGGCGGGTTGGCGCGAATGGGTGAAGGCGTGTGCGTTGGCAGAAGAAGTGGGTTTCCTCGATCTCGCCGAGGGGATTGGCCAGCGCTACGCGAAACTGCCACCTGCGGAGGTGGAGGGATTTTTCGCGGACAAGGGGACGCACACCAATGCCGCGGGCTCGCTTTTCAACGCCAAAGCGGTAGTCGCGGGATTGCGGGCGATGGAAGGCGCGCCGCTGGATGGGTTTTTGAATGAAAACGGCAGGCAGATCTCTGCGGCGGGAGATTGAGTGGGGAAATGCACGGGATTATCGGCGGATTTGCCTTTTCGCGGTGGGGCGAAACCGTCACTCTCGCCTCCAATGACAGAGAGACCCATACTCGTGGTGAACGATCCGTGGTTGGAGCCCCATCAGGGAGTCATCGAGCGGCGGATGCGGCGTCTTGCCGGAGAGATTTCCTCGATTGAAATGCAGTCCGGTTCGCTGGCCGCCCATGCGACCGGCCACAAGTATGTGGGCATTCATTTTCATTCCGCGGCCAAGGAATGGGCGGTGCGCGAGTGGGCCCCGGCGGCGCAGGCGGTGTTTCTGATTGGCGATTTCAATGGCTGGAACCGTGAAAGCCATCCTTTGGAAAGTCTTCCGGCCGGCATCTGGCAACTCAAGCTCCCGGCGGCCGCTCTGGAACACGGGCAAAAAGTGAAACTCCACATCGTCGGTGCGGACGGCTCGCGTCGCGATCGCATCCCGGCCTGTATCCGGCGTGCAGTCCAGGATCCGGTGACGCATGATTACAGCGGACAGATTTGGAATCCGCCGGAGGCCTACGTGTGGAAACATCATTTCGATCCATCCTCCATCGGCGCACCGTTGATTTATGAATCCCATGTAGGCATGGGCGGCGAGGAACCCAGAGTGCATACTTATCGCGAATTTGCAGACAGCGTTTTGCCGCGTGTTTCCAAGGCGGGATACAACACGGTGCAGCTCATGGCGGTGCAGGAACATCCTTACTATGGTTCCTTCGGATATCATGTATCTTCTTTCTTCGCACCCTGCTCGCGTTTCGGAACCCCGGAGGATTTGAAATATCTCATCGATACCGCACACGGCCTCGGCATCGCAGTGCTGCTGGACATCGTGCATTCGCACGCCGTGAAAAACATTGCGGAAGGGCTCAATGATTTTGATGGCTCGGGAAATCAATATTTCCACAAAGGAGAACGCGGCGAGCATCCGCTGTGGGATTCCAAGTGCTTCGACTACGGCCGGGCGGAGGTGAGGCAGTTTCTTTTATCGAATGTACGCTACTGGCTGGAGGAATTCCGCTTCGATGGCTTCCGCTTCGATGGCGTGACTTCGATGTTATATCATTCCCGCGGCAACAAATCGTTCGGAAGTTATGATGACTACTTCGGCGATGATGCGGATGATGATGCGATCCTCTATCTCAACCTCGCCGCGAGACTCATTCAGGACATCAAACCCGGCGCCATCGCCATCGCCGAGGACATGAGTGGCATGCCCGGCCTTTGCCGGCCGAATGAAGAGGGCGGCATCGGTTTCACCCACCGGCTGGCGATGGGCATTCCGGATTATTGGATCAAACTCCTCAAACACAGCCGCGACGAAGATTGGAACCTCGACGAACTCTGGGGCGTGCTTTCCAACCGCCGCCACGGCGAGGCCACCATCGCCTACGCGGAAAGCCATGATCAGGCGCTCGTCGGCGACAAAACGCTGGCCTTCTGGCTGATGGATCAGGAAATGTACTGGCACATGGGCAAGGACGATCCGCACCCGGTGATCGAGCGCGGGATGGCACTGCATAAGATGATCCGTCTCGCGACACTGGCCATCGGCGGCGAAGGCTGGCTCAACTTCATGGGCAACGAATTCGGCCATCCCGAATGGCTGGATTTCCCGCGCGAAGGCAATGGCTGGTCTTTCCATTACTGCCGCCGCCAGTGGTCGCTGGTGGACAATCCGGAATTGAAATACCAATGGCTCGCGGAATTCGATCGCGAACTGATGGACTTCGCCCGCAAGGCCAACCTGCTCGCCAAACCGGCTGCGCAGGTTCTCTACATCGATCACGGCGCGAAGATCCTCGTCGCAGAACGTGGAAATTTCATCTTTGTGTTCAATTTCTCCATCGACCAATCGTTGTTCAGTTATCCCATCCGCGTTCCGGGATTCGAAACCCGCAGACTCATCCTCGATACCGACGCCGCCCACACCGGCGGGCATGGCCGCATCGATTACTCCTTCAACTATCCGGTGGATGAAGAAGGAGTGATGCGTGTCTATACTCCCTCCCGCTCTGCGCAGGTGTTTGAGAAAATGAGTTGAATCATTTCCCCAAGACCCACGCGATGTGCGGAGTGTAGAGATTGGGCTCAAGCAGGAAGGAATCGTGGCCTTTGTCCGAGTGCACGATGATGTGCATGACATCGGCCTTGGCGGTTTCCAGATGCTTGACGAGTTCGGATTGCTCTTCCGGATAGAAACAGAAATCCGAATCGATCGAAAACACCAGCCAGCACTGGCCCGCCTCACGAGCCCGTTCGAACAAATCCGCAGGCGTTTCCGCATCGCCTTCCTGCGTGGCATCGTAGCGGGACCACATGTCGATGATGCGGAGATAGGTATTCGCATCGAAGCGGCGGACGAATTTCTTGCCCTGATGGAGCATATAACTCTGGAACTGGTCACGCACCCGATACCATGCCAGCACATCATCCGGCTGCACCACATCCTGCCGCGCGCGGCGTTCGATGGCATCGAGGTGGACGAAGGTCTTGTGGGAAATCATCCGGGCGAGTGCCAAGCCGTAGAGCGGAGGCTCGCTGTCATAATAATCGCCGCCCGAGAAATAAGGATCATTTTCAATCGCGAGGATTTGCTCAAACAGGATGAGCCGGTTGAGCACGGTGGTCTTGAATCCGGAAGCGATGGAAATTACATTGCGGACGCGCTTGGGGAAACGGGTTGCGAAAGTCAGCGCCACCAGCCCCCCCACGGAGGGGCCGACGACAGCATTCAGGGTTTCGATTTCCAGATGATCGAGCAGACGCGCCATCACTTCCACCTGGTCCGCAGCGGTCACCGCAGGAAACGCCGATCCCCAGGGCTCGCCCGTCGCCGGGTTGATCGATGCCGGGCCGGTGCTGCCATAACAGCCACCGAGATAATTCGCGCAGATGACAAAATATTTGTCCGTATCCAGCGCCTTGCCGGGCCCGAGCATGTCCTCCCACCAACCGGCGTGGAGTTCGGGCTGCCAGAGATCGCCAACGCCCTCGATGCCCGGATTGATTCCCGCCGCGTGATGCGAGCCGGACAGGGCGTGGAAGAGCAGGATGGCGTTGTTTTTTTCCGGATTGAGCTGCCCCCAGGTTTCGTAAGCGATGCGCACGCCCGGCAGCATTCCTCCATCGCGCAGCCGCAAGGGCTCCTCCGGGCTGGCGGTTTCGAAAAACAGGGTGCGTGTCTCGGCAGGCATGGCCGGAGCCTAGGGAGTCGATGCCCAAGGCGCAAGCCGGCTTGTCTGGACCCCACAGGCCGCATTACAATCACTCCATCATGACCGACAGCATCACCCATTTTCCCGAACTCCAGCTCACCTTCACCGAGAGCCGTGTGCTGGGCTGCCTGCTGGAAAAGGAAGCCACCACCCCGGCTTACTATCCGCTCACGCTCAACAGCCTGCAAGCCGCCTGCAATCAGAGCTCCAACCGCAATCCGGTGACCGCGCTTGAGGAAAGCGCCATCGAAAAGGCCCTCATCAGCCTCCGCCTCAAGGGTCTCGCCGTGCAAGTCGCCGGCGGCGGTGCCCGATCGCTGAAATACAAGCACACCCTCAACCGAATTCTCGATCTCGATGCCGCCCAAGCCGCGATTCTAACCGTTCTGCTGCTGCGCGGCACCCAGACCGCCGGGGAAATCAAACAACGCTGCGAACGCATGCACGAGTTTGCCAGCATCGAGGCTGTCGAGGAAACCATCCAGTGGTTCATTGAATATCCCCACGGCGCCCTCGTGGAACGCCATCCCTCCGGCGCGGGCCGACGCGTGGAAACTTACTCCCATCTCCTCGGCGGCGCTCCAGCCGGTGACGCCATCGTCACAGCGGAAACCGTCGCCGTCGTCGAACTCGAAGCCGAGCAACTGTGGCGAAACCGCATGGAACAGAAAGTCCAGGACCTGCAAACCACCGTCGAGGAACTCCAATCCGCCCTCGCCCAACTCCGCAGCGACCTCGGAGCAGGCTGAGCCCCCCCGGGAGCGCTGAGCCCCAGCTCGGCGCGGCGCCTCCACAGTCCCCGCCAATTCCCGCAAGCCCATTTCTCACATTTTCTGTCTCTCGCAATTTGGGCTGCGGCCAAGCTGAAAGCGGAAATTATCATTTGACCCCTCAACGTTCCGGGTCGTGATTTCCGTTGATGAACATCTCATCCACCCGCCCCTACCTGAGCATCGGAACCGCTGTTGCGGTTTTGGTGGGAGGGTGCCGTGTGCATCGCCTGTCCGCTTTCCGCGGGGCTTGAGGCAATCTCCTCGAATGGGCGCAAGCCCGGGATTGCCTCCAAGTGAACCCGCAGTCTCAAAACCCCACGGACCACCCATTCATCACAAACCATGGTGGGCCCGATTACCTCATCAAAAATCAACCAACCCATTTGTTCATTATGCAAACTCAAACATCATCCCAACGACAAGCCACCGTCGTCTTGAAAGACGGTATCATGACCCTCGGCACCTGGACCCAGCCTCTTGACCATCTGCCCAGTCTCGGCGAGACCATGGCCCTTCCCGTCGAACTGGAAGGCTATGAACCACAAGGCGTAGTCTCATTGATCCAAGTGCAGGGCCACGAACCCGTGAAAATCCAAATCGATGCCAACTGCAAGGTTGCATCCGATGTCCGCCCGAGGATCGTGCTCAATGCGGATCGCATCGCAGAGACCCGGCGCGAAGCCGTGGAATCCCATCTCCGCAACGCGCTGAAATGTCCTTTCATCACTTGGGAACCCAGCACGCACGCCGATCCCGTGCTCCGCTATCACGATCCAGCCACCGGCCAAAAATCACTGCCACGTCAACTGCAATCCAGTCTCGTGGACATGATTCAGGAAACGGTCTTGATGTGATCCATTGATCCACCATCGGACGCGGGATGTTCAGGCATCCCGCGTTTTTTTGGGCGCTCAATATCCCTTCATCCACTCCACGATATCCGCAACATCCTGCGCGGTGAGACCGAGTTGATCGGCGCTGAGCATGAGGGAGCGATCCATGTCCTTGCGTTCGGCGATGAGTTTTTTCGGGACTTTCTGAGTCACGCCGCCGGTGGAGCGGATGACGACGGGATCGCCATCGGCGATGATGCGACCGTCGATCCACTTGCCGTCCTTCAAACGGATGGCCGTGCCTTCGAAGCCGTGGGAGATATCAAATGAGGGATCGACAATGCCGCGTGCGACTACTTCCGGTGCCTGGCGGCTGCCGAAGCCTTTGAGTTCCGGACCGTAATCCGGGCCAGCACCATCGATTTGGTGGCACATGATGCAGCGAGCGCCCATCAGTTTGCCGCGGGCGGCGTCGCCTTTGAGCGCCATGACGTCGGCCACGGTGTATTTCGTGCCGGAGGGCTTTCCAGGAACGGTCATCTCCACGAGTTCGACGGGTTTTTCGATCAATCCGCGTTGTTCGAGTTCCGGGCGCATGTTGAAATCAGCCCACTCGCCTTCGCTGCGGTTTATCAGCCACCATAGAGCTTGGTCTCTAACGGAAGAACCCTGCGCGGCAAGATCCATGAGGGCGGCGGCGGAGGCTTTGCTCTTGATGAAGGCGATGGAATCAACGGCCAGCTTCCGTTGATCCGCGCTGAGAGTGGCGGACGATGCGCGGGATTTGAGCGATGGCACAGCGGCTTCTGGCATCAGGCGCCAGGTGATCCATGCAAACGCATCCGGCCATGCCTCTGCGGTTCCGGGTTTCATGGCCTGACCAGCGGCTTTCCATAACTCCTCGGTGTGGTGGCCTGCGCCGATTCCGAGTGCATCGAGATAAGCACGATCCTTGCCATCGAAGCCTTTGGCGACATTGACCAGAACCTCGCGTGCTTCCTCAAAACTCCGATAACGCATGGAAACCGCCGCTTCGGCGCGGATTCCGGCGACGGCGTCCGTGGAGAGTTTTTTCGCATAGGGCAGCGCATCGATTTTGCCATCGGTGCGGCGGATCGCACGGAAGGCGGTGAGGCGGGCGGAGGCATCGTCACCGGTGATGAGCGAGTTGAGTTTGGCAATGCCTTTTTCACCGAGATAAGGCAGCAACCAGATGCCGCGCGAGGCGACGTATTTGTTAGAATCCGTTAGAACCTTGGCCACCGCATCATAGGCGGAGGGCCCGGCGGACTTGAGTTTTTGGAAACCCAGCCAGCGCACATTCACCGCAGGGGATTGCAGCGCAACCACCGCGCCATCGATGGTGGAGAGATCGACTTTGGGGATGGAGGGTTTGAAACCTTTAGGAGCGATCCGATAGATGATGCCGGAAGCTGCATTGTCCTGGGTATCATGTCCGCCGACACGCGGGTCCGTCCAATCCGCAACATACAAGGCACCATCCGCCCCGACGCAAACGTCGGAAGGGCGGAAATTGAAGCGGGCCTTGTCCTTTTGGTCCATGCTTCCATGTTTTCTGGCCCCATTGGTGAAGTCCGCACCATCGAATTGTTTCTCCGGATTGGTGGTGACAAAATCCGTTCGATCCAGCTTGAAGCCCGCGCCATCGACGGCGGGTTGATAGCCGAAAATCACATTGCGCGCCGCCTCGCAGGACAACAGCGTGCCATTGAACTTCGGATCGAGCGCGCCATTTTCATAATAGGCGATGCCGGTGGGCGAACCGCCGCCATAGACATCACCGGCGGGCATGTATCCCGGGTTTTCCTGCCGCCAGTGGGCGATCGGCGTGGTTTGGCCCGGGCGTTGGTCGGCCTGCCATGAGCGGGTGCCGTCTTTGGAAAAGAATCCCGCATTGCCATATTCCAACACATGACTCGTGCGGCATGCGGGCGGGTCATCATTGTCATTCTGGAACACATAACCGAGCGAGTTGATGGTTTGCTCATAGGAATTCCGATAACCATTGCCGATGATTTCCGCCTGCGTGGCATCCGGATTCATGCGCACGGTAAATCCGCCCACATAGACGAATCCGTCGTCGCTCTTGTGACCGGAGATGGCTCGGGTGTCATAGGGCCACTCGCCGCCGCCGCTGCGATAATAACTGCTGCCGATGGGAAATTTCCTGCCGGACTTGTCAGTGAAAATCGCCCCCGTATTTCCCTGATTGAAATACCACTTCCCGTCCGGTCCACCAGTGAGCGAGTGCAGCGAGTGATCGTGGTTTTTCCCATTGAAGCCGGTCAGCAATTCCTCGCGGGTATCGCCGGAGGTAGGATCGAATTTGGAATCCCGGTTGACATCGGTGAGCTTGAGAAGATGCGGCGGTTGGGAAACGATGACCACATTGTCAAACACTGCGATGCCCAGCGGCGAGACGAGTTCCGGGTCCTGCCAGAAGGTGGAGGATTTGTCCGCTTTGCCATCGCCGTCGCTGTCTTCGAGAATAACGATGCGATCACCGCCCGCCTGGCGGTCGGCCTTGCGGCGGTAGTTTACGCCTTCCGTCACCCAGATGCGCCCGAGGTGGTCGATATCCATGTTGGTGGGGTTGAAAAGCGCGGGCGATGCGGCCCATGGCGTGATTTCAAGTCCCTCCGGGAGCACGAATGAATCCAGCGGCATGGCGGGCGGCTCAGTCCCGGGCGTCCAGGCATGGGCGGAGGGGAGCAGGGCGAGAAGAGTGAGTCCGGAGAGCAATTTCATCAACAGGGGTGGTTTCGCAGGCGATCCTATACCGGAAAAATCCGGCCGGGCTATCGGGAATTTGGGGCAAGCTGCTTTGACAAGGACCCGCGCTGCGGCTAACCAACTGCATGCGATCCCTCATCAAGCACGTCCTCCGCCGCGAAGAGCCCACCGATGCGCTCCACGTGGCCGGCTGGGTCCGCACCCGGCGCGATTCCAAAGCGTTTTCATTTCTGGAACTCAACGACGGCACCTGCCTCGCCAATCTCCAGATCGTGGCGGACGCGGGCATTCCCGGATATGAAAACATCGCCAAGATGGCCACCGGCGCATCGGTGGAGATCCACGGAAAACTCATCCCCTCCCCTGCGGCGGGACAGAAGTGGGAAATGCAGGCCACCTCGCTGAAACTGTTAGGCGAGGCACCGGAGGATTATCCGCTGCAGAAAAAAGGCCACAGCACCGAATTCCTCCGCAGCATCGCCCACCTCCGGCCGCGCACGAATCTTTATGGAGCGGTCTTCCGCACCCGCAGCCGAATGGCTTATGCGGTGCACCGATTTTTCCAGGAACGGGATTTCATTTATGTCCACACGCCGATCATCACGGCCAGCGATTGCGAGGGAGCGGGCGAGATGTTCCGCGTCACCACTTTGCCGGACGACAGGATCTCGAAGGATACCGAGGATTTCTTTGGCAAGCGCGCTTTCCTCACGGTTTCCGGCCAGTTGGAAGGGGAAACCTTCGCCTGTGCGCTATCGAACATTTATACATTCGGTCCGACCTTCCGTGCGGAAAATTCCAACACCTCGCGACATGCGGCCGAATTCTGGATGATCGAACCGGAAGTCGCATTCTGCGATCTCGAAGGTGACATGGAGCTGGCTGAGGCGCTGGTGAAATATCTGGTTCAGGAAATGCTCGATCACCACGAAGGCGATCTAACCATTTTCGAGAAGTTCGTGGACAAGGGCCTTCGCGAGCGGCTGGAGTTTGTGGCGAGCCGACCCTTCGAACGCATTTCCTACACGGATGCCGTGGAGTTATTGAAGAAGAGCGGCGTCGATTTCGCATATCCGGTCGAATACGGGCTGAACCTCCAGTCCGAACATGAACGCTGGCTGACTGAAGTGCACTTCAAAAAGCCCACCACTGTTTTCAACTATCCGAAGGAAATCAAACCCTTCTACATGCGTCTCAATGATGATGAAAAAACCGTGACCGCGATGGACGTGCTCGTTCCCGGCATCGGCGAGATTGTGGGAGGCAGTCAACGTGAGGAACGCTTGGATGTGTTGTTGGATAACTTCAAAAAACACCAACTGGATCCCGAGGCCTACGGTTGGTATGCGGATCTCCGCAAATATGGCAGCGTGCCCCATGCCGGCTTCGGCCTTGGCTTCGAGCGAATGCTGATGTTCGTGACCGGCATGGCGAACATCCGGGATGTGATCCCCTTCGCAAGGACGCCGGGGCATTGTGAGTTTTGAGTAGGTAGGGATGGACCTTTGCGCGGAAAGACAAATTGGCAGGGATGGACCTCCGGGCCGTCCGCGCGAAAGGGATGAGAATGAGGGGCCGATGTGGGGTCGTCCCGGCTCTCATCGGCTTTCCCATTCGCCACACTTTCGCCGGACCGCCCGGAGGATCGGTCCCTACCTTCATTCCTTGGAGAGGCCGTGTTTGGTGGCGAAGTCTTCTGCTGCTTCGAGATTTTTGTTTTTGAGGGCTTGATGGATCTTCCGGATGGCAGCGGTCTTTTTATCTCCTGTTAGAGTATCCGCCCACTGTGCGGCGACATCGGGATCATAGGGCGCGACGGTTTCCAGATACGCGATGGTGGCCGTTTCCTTGTGGGGACCCGCCGGTGATGAAGCGAGCCATTCACCTGCGGCCTTGTAGTCGTTTTCTGTCCAGTTGCGCACGAGATTGCGGGTGGCGTTTTCCGGCTTGTCGGCTTCTCCTGCCTGCCCGGCATTGGAGGAAATCCAGTCAAGCCACTTGCCGGTATCCGCCTTGGTGATGTGATAACTGAGACTGTCCGTCTCCTTCATGAGAGTAGCGGTCTCATCGGCATTGAGGCCCGAGGTTTTCATCCATTCCATGGTCTTGTCAAAGCCGCCATCCGCAACGGTGGAAAACAAGGTGCCGATGCCCGAATCCATGAGTTTGGCTGCCGCTTCCTTGTCCGGCATGCTGGCAGCCTGCTTGCGCAAGGCAGCAAGGAAATCCGCCCGGCGCTCCGGGGTTTTCGCGGAGCGGGCCAAAGACCGGAGAATGGAATCCTCGGCTGCGGTGAGTTTGAGTTCGGTAGATAACTGGAACGCGAGACCGAGGTCGTTTTCCGCAGCTCCGGTGATGACCGCACGCTTGGTCTCTTCCGTGACAAGTTCGGGATGTTTTTCAGCATTTTGCTTGATCCATTCGAGCGCTTCAAGGGGCTGGTCCTTGGCCCATTGGGAGAGTGAGGAAGATAACACATGTTTGCTCATTGGATTCCCGTCGAGCAGGTCGGCGGACTCCGTGAAGATCGCCAATGCGGTTTGCGGATGTTGCTGGGCAAGCATCATGATGGAAAAACTGATCATCTCCTTCCGCGTCTCATCATCGAGGTCGCTGCGGCTGCGCAGATCGGCGATGACGATTTTGAGCTCGGAACCTTTCAGCGAATACATGCCTTCCACCATGTCGAAGATGCGCTTCTGCATATCCGCATCGGGTTGTGTGCCGTTTTTCTCCAATTCCTTCATCTCCTTGGCGAAGGCGACAAGGCTGTTGGCAAAGTCCTTGGCCTTGCGTTCACCATCATCGCGCTGGCGTTTGGTTGATTTGGTGGGATTGAAAGGCTGGGTGACATCCGAAGATATGCCAAGTGTGGCGGCTTCCTGGATGACCTGCCGGTGTTGCTCGCGAAGCTTGGCAAGCGTTTGGGTTTCCTTCATGCCCCAGAAGGATCCGGCGGCGATGATGAGGGCTGTTAGAACAAGGGGAAATTTCATGAAAGGGCCGGGTTATTTCTTGTATTGGGGCAGATCGCGGATTTCCGCCTGCAATGCGGGATCCTTGATCTTGTCGATGAGCGCCTTGGCTTCACCGGCAGCTTGGTTTCGCACTTCATTGCTTTTCAGAAATGCCGCGAGCACTTCATCGTTCGTGCTGGACTCGTTGTATTGCAGCGCGAGTTCCGACGCCTTCTTGAAATCGCCACCGCGCCACAGGGAGCTGGCGATGGCGGAACCGGTGGCTTCATCGACCACGGAGGGTGCCTGACGGCTGCCCCATTCGCGGACCTTGTCGAGGTCCGCCGCCTTCAAATCTCCGGGGTTGACGCGATTTTCCATGACTTCTTTGACAATCGATTTCTTTTCATCATCGGTCGCCCGGGCATTGGCGATGAAACCATCCACGCGATCAAAGTCATCTTTCATGACGAGATTGCCAGCCGTGTCGGCAAGGATGGATGCCACCCGATCGGCGGGCATGGTATCGCGGATCAATTTGGCGTAGGTGGCTTCGGAATCCTTGCTGAGTTGGAAAGAAAATCCGTGATTGAAAATCTCCTCACGCTGGGATTCTGGCAATGCATTCACACGAGCGGTTGCGACGGTGGGATCGGTCTTCAACAAGGCTCCCACGAGAGAACTTTCCAATTGGATGCGAGTTTGGTTTTTCCCATCGAGCGATTTGGCTTCGAACTTGCCGGCGGCGATTTGTTGATCCAGCCAGGCGGTGGCAGCGGCGGGGCTTTTATCGGCCCAACTGCGCAGGGCATGGCCGAGTTGCCAATCCATGCCCGTGTCTTCATCGCCCATCGAGGTGGCGGCGTGGTCGAGCGCAAGCTTGGGGTCCTTTTCCACCAGCGATCCGAGGATCATGCCTTCCAGTTGTCGGCGCGTTGATGGCTCGATATCGAGAGCGGCGATCTCATCGAGGTGGGCGCACAACTCCTCGGCGGAGAGGTCCAGCATGAGGCGCTGCATGCGCATCATCGCCCGCATGTCTGGCATGCTGCCATTTTGCATTTCGCCCATTTTTCCCGCGATGTCCTTCCAGTCGATGGCCTTTTCCTTGGCCTTGAGGGCGAGTTGCTCTTTTTGATGGGCATGCATGTCGGCATCATCCCCGCTCCGGACCTGGCGGATGCGTTCGGTGATGACAGTGATTTCCTTCTCCAAAGTGGCGGAGGATTGCTTCTGGGTGCCGATCCAGCCGCCAATGCCCGCGATGGCGAGCCCGGGGATGATCCATGGGTTGAATTTCATCTAGCCGGGATTTTCATCACGGGAGGGGCTGCATGGCGATGGAAATTTCCCATTCCCGCCCGCGTCCGGGTCGTCTAGGGTCGCCGCGTGACGACACAGGGAAGGGACATGCTGGTGGCCGCGCCGGAGCGGTGGGATGAGGCATGTTTCGCCGTGCCTGCGGTGCGTGCGTTGATCGCATCGGGCTTGGGGATCGGCGTGCTTTGCCCGGAGGAACAACGCGAATTCTGGCAAACCATCACCCCGCTGGAGGTGTTGGCGTTTTCACCCAAGGCGAGATTGAAGGCCATCGCGGCGGAAATCGGCGACCGCTGGCAGGCGGCGCTCGTGTGGGAGGCCGGCACCGCAGCAGATGCCGTGAAGGCTGCGGGCATTCCGCGTCGGCTTGGACCGGGCGAGCGGCGTTTGAAAAGATCCCTCACCCATCCTCTCGGCTTCGTGGAAAAGCCGCTGGAACATCGTGTGCGCTTTTATCTCGCCGCTTTGGAGGAAATCGGCATCCGCACCCAGGATCCTGCATTTTTCGCGCCTACCGAGATCGGCATCGCGCCGGTGGCCGGGGCCGTGTTGCTAAGTCCGGATTCGGATTATGGACCCTCCCACGAATGGCCGCTCGATCGCTGGGTGGAAATCGGCACGCGGCTCGCACTCGATGGCTGCCGCCTGACCGTGGCCGGCATGGATGGCGGGCGAGGATTGGGAAAATCGCTCGCGGCCAATCTCGGCGACCGCATCGAATTTTTCCAAGCCTCACCCCTCGCGGCCGCGCTGCCCCTGCTGGCGGTTCACGATTTGATCATAGCGGCCGATGGTTCACTTCCCCATCTGGCGGCACATGTGGGCTCGACCTGTGTGACGCTCTTCGGCCCAAACGACCCGGCGTGGAGGCGTCCGCTCGGGCGTCGGCATGCGGTGGTGAAACGGCATGTCGAATGCGCGCCCTGCCTGCTGCCCAAGTGCCCGCTCGACATGCGCTGCCAGAAGGAACTCGACACCGAGCGCGTCTGGCTGGCGGTGAAGGAAAAGCTTGGCAGCGCCACGATCAAATAGCGCGCAAATAGGCATTGCGAAAATCGCGCCCGTGGGTTTGGCTCTCGCCGCTGTCAGGGGCCGTGGAGGTTCGGCAGGCGAACCCCGCCAGGCCTTGATCGGAGCAACGGTAGTTTGTCCGGGCTTGCCGCGGATTCCCTGGCAGCACTTTTTCCCGTTCACTCGCTCGTTGCCGGCACCGCCTCATAGACGACGAGGCTCGAATGCGGCACCGGCAACATCAGGGGACCATCCGCAGGAATCGAGACGTCCTCCGCCTGCTTGCCGGAACCGATCGTCAATACCGGTCGCAGGACCTTGCCCGCCGTCTGCAACGACGATGGAAGGCGCATCGGCTGACCTTCCACCCCCGTCGTGCGGGATTCATCCGACGCATTCACGACCACCACCACAAACGAGGAGCCATCCCCGCTCGCCCTGCCGAACACAAAAACCCCGTCATCCTGCGGTCCCGCGCCGCTGTCCACCCAGAGCGGCACCACATCGCCGCTGCGCAGGACCGGAAACTTCTCCCTCAAGGCAGCCAAAGCCCCGATTTCCTGAAACGAGGCGGATTTTTTCACCTCATCCATCGTCGGTCCGTTCTTCCGCGAAAAAAACATCTGCCGGCCAGTCTCACCGTCCTCGCCGATTTTTCCCGATTCATCGAGCAGGGCAAACTCGGTCCCGTAGTAGAGGCAGGGGATGCCGGGCAAGGTCATCACCAGGCCCTGCGCGAGGCGGTTGCGCCGCTCGGTCACACCCGCCACACGGAAGCGGTTCAGCCCATCGTGGTTCTCGATGAATGTGATCATCTTCTGACGCGAGTTGAGTCCATCCGGTCCGGGATTCGGATTGTAATAAGGCCGATTGTTAGAATCCACAGCTGTGCGTGTTGCCAGCGATTTCTCCAATGCCGCCGGCGATCCATATTTCGCTCCCGGCTGGCGGAGATATTCGCGTGCATTGAAACAGAAGTTGAAATCCAATACTCCATCCAGTCCTGGCTCCGTGCTCTTCGGCCAATCCGATCTCCATGTATATCTTCCGAGAGTCGCCGGAGAACCATCATAAATTTCCCCGAACAACAACTTGTCCGCGGCAGCGGAGCCCAGCCGCTTGCGCAAGCGTTCAGTGAATGCATCCCAGAACTCATGGTGCACGTGCTTCACGGTATCGACCCGCAAACCATCCACGCCCACCGTGGTGAGATAGAAATGATAGATCTCCACAAACTCATCCACCAGCTTGTCGAAGTATTGACCATCCGGAGCCGTCCACAGATCGCGGAGCGAGAAGAAATCACACATCACCTCCTCACCATCCGACTTGCCAAGGCTGTCGTGGGAGAACCCTTTGCGGCCATAGGCTTCAATCTGCGCCAACACGCCGCGAGTCTTGATTTCCCGGCCCAGCAACGTGCGCGGCCCATCCGGCTGGGTTCTCGCCGCATTCCACTTCGGCACATCCGCCCACTTCGCGGAGGCATGGAAACCATCCCGCATGAATGGCTGCACCCACTCATCCTTACGGCTCACATCGAACACGTTGTCATCATTCACATCATAATAGAATACCGGCCCCGCATGATTGAGCACCACATCCTGGATGATCTTGATGCCCTTGGAATGTGCCAGCTTCACCAGATCCCGATAATGTTTCATCCGCCCTTCCGCATCATTGGCATAGGTTTCTCCATTCAATGAAACCGAACTGGTGAGATGCGGATCGATATCCAGCCAGTCCTGCGTCCAATACCCATGATATCCTGTTTTCCATCCCCCCAGATCATATCCGGACCTCCACACATTTTTTACCACCGGCGTGAGCCACAAGGCAGTGATGCCCATATCATTGAAGTATCCGGATTGGATCGCCTTCTCCACTCCTCTCAAATCGCCTCCCATGTATCGGGATATGTCTTGCTGATGCGGATCATACAAAGCCGCATCCACCCCGGCAGGTTGGTTGTTGGATGGATCTCCATCATGGAAGCGATCCGTCATCATGAAATACATCACATCCTCGCTCCACGGCCGGGCAGGAACCAGCGGGGCGATGGCGAGGAGAAACAGGGCGGTGAGACAAATGTTGCGCACGTTCGCAAATGTTCGGTTACGGTCCATGGTTGGGCAAATCACACCCCGGAAACGCTTTCCCGCAAGTCCTCTCTGGCACGCCCCCTCCGAAATTCCCGAGAAATAAAGCGTAAAAATGATTTAAGCGCTCTTGACATTCTCTGCCGGTGGCTTGAACTCAGCGCCGTGGCTAAGAAACTCACACCCATCAAAGACAAGCTGTCCAAGACCCAAATCCTGGATCAGATCGCAGAAAGCACCGGCCTGAGCCGCAAACAAGTGGGCTCCGTCATCGACGGTCTCACCGAAGTCATCGAAGCGCACGTCAACAAGCGCGCCGTCGGTGAGTTCGTGCTCCCAGGCCTGCTCAAGATCAGCACCGTCCGCAAGCCTGCTGTGAAGGCTCGCAAGGGCATCAATCCTTTCACCAAGGAAGAAGTGATGTTCAAAGCGAAGCCAGCCAGCACCGCCGTGAAGGTGCGTCCGCTGAAGAAGCTCAAGGACATGGTCCTCTGATCAACCCGGGAAACGCCCACCGCGTTTCCCGCAAATAAAACCTCAACAGGGGTTCGGGCCGCATGCCGGTCCGGACCCCTTTTTGTTTTCAAGCGCCTCGTCCCATCGAGCATCGCTGCGCATTTCCCGACCGACTTTGCTTGTGCCGCGGGCCGGAGTTTCATTCCCTTCGGGCCATGAAGCTCGGTTACACGATCCTCTACGTCAAAGACGTCCCACGCTCCGTGGCCTTCTACGAGGATGCATTCGGACTCACCCGCCGCTTCGTGCATGAGGCCGGCATGTATGCGGAAATGGACACCGGATCCACCACGCTTTCCTTCGCTGCCAACGGCCTCGCCAAGTCCAACCTGCCCGGCGGTTTCCACGAAAATTCCCCGAGCCAACCACCCGCCGGTTTCGAGATCGCCTTCATCAGCGACGACGTCCCCGCTGCCTATCAACGCGCCCTCACCGCTGGCGCCATCGCCGTCGCCGGACCCACCACCAAACCCTGGGGCCAGGTGGTCGCCTTCGTCCGCGACAAGGACGGCATCCTCGTGGAAATCTGCTCGCCCGCCGTCCATTCCTGAGCAAACCCAACCAACGCCCATGAATTCATCCCTCGTTTCCCTCAAGCGACTCCTCTGCCTTCCCACCCTCATTCTCGGACTCGCCGCCCCACTCGGCGCACAACCCAAAGAACTGCCCGCCGACAGCACCGAGGCACTGGGCCAGAAATTCGCCGAACCCAAACCCGCCGATACACTCCGCGTTCTGATCGTCGGTGCGGGAAGCTCCCACCATTTTCCGAGATACTTCATCGGAACCGACTCCGAAACCTTGAAGGCGGAAAAGGGAATCGACACCGCCGCCACGCTCAACGCTGCCGAGGCCATCGCCCTCATGCCGCAGGCGGACGTGCTGGTGTTCAGCGGCAATCACGAACAATTCGGCCGCGGCAATTTCCAACAAGCGCTCCATGAATTTGCCGATGCCGGCAAAGGCATCGTGATGATCCACGCCGCCGCTTGGGTGCATCCTTGGAAAAACTACAACCAGCGCTTCATCATGGGAGCTTCCGCCGGTCATGGTTACGGCGAGTTCGAAGTCACCGTCAAACAGCCGGAACATCCCGTCATGAAAGGTGTGCCCGCCACCTTCAGGATCACCGACGAGAGTTATCATCATGAATTCGGCCCTGGCGCCAATGTGGAGCTGCTCGCCGAGAACGCGCCGGACAACAAAACCAAGAAACCCCACGCCAGCGTGTGGGTCGTCAAGGATCCGAAAACCCGCATCGTGTGCATCACCCACGGCCACGCCAAGGAAGCTCACGAGAATCTCGCCTACAAAACGATGCTCGTGAACGCCGTGCGCTGGGTCGCCGGAAAATGAGCAGGCTCCGCTGACAAAAGAACAAGCACCAGAACTCAAGCACACCGCCATGACACTCGCCCAGAAACTTCGTCAAGAGGGCCGCCAAGAGGGCCGCCAAGAAGGCCGGATCTCGGCACTCCGCGAAAATCTGATGGACACCATGGAGCTGCGCTTCGGCAAGGTTCCGTCCGGGCTCGCCGAACTGGTGGACGAAGTGACCGATGAGGAAAAACTCCGCGCCATGCTGCATTCAGCCATCCGTTGAAACTCGCTGGAAGAATTTTCAAAAGATCTGTGACGCCCACGGCTCCTGCCGGATCCTCCCAATCTCCAATTCTTGTGTCTTTGAGGCTCTCAAAAATACACGCACTCGCTCTTTGGATTCGCCCACTGCGCGTACTCGACATCTGCCGGGAGTAGCAGCGACCGCGCATCGGAAGGAATGAAGGTCAGTGTTCCTTTCGGAGCGAGGCGCGGATAGAGCGCGGCGAGCTGCCACCATTCGTCGAAACCATAGTTCGGCCATTTGGAGAAACGGATGGGTCGCTCGCCGATCCCTGGGATTTTGGCAGTCAGCGGCAGCGTCCCCTGTCGCCAATGCCAGACGAAGGCCTCAATCGTTTCCCGCACGGACACCGGGCCTCGGGCCCCGAAGTGACCTCCCAGAATAGGACGGTAGCGGACTTGCTCGTGCAATGGCGAGTTGTAGTAGCCGGGCACGCGCCATAAACCCAGTCCGGCCGCTGCCATTGCTTCCGTCCTCTCGATCTCGTGACTCACCTCGTTCATCCGGTCGGTATCGATCACCGTCACCAACGCATCCTCTTCCAATGCCAGGAAGCGCCAAAAACCGCCCGGACAATAGCGGATGGAGGGGCTTTTCATCACAAAAACCTCCCAACCCAGCGCATGGAGTTCCGGAACCAAAAACTCCAAATCCGCCGCCAGATACAGACGGAACGTGACCTCCGGATGCCGCTCCATCGCCGCAGCACTATGGGTAAAGAGCGGTTCGATATAACTACCCCAAGGGTCAAAGCGCTTCACCAATCCCATCCGCCGCGCATCCACAAGCATCTCCCGCGTCGGCATCGGCAAATCCGGATCCTGCTCATTCACATGCTTCCAAAACAAAGTCGCACTGACGATATGGAGCGGAGCTCCAGAGACGCAAGACGGCAAGACACAAGACGCAAGAGAAGAATGCGAAGAGCTTGCGCGGCAGCTCCCCTCTTCCAATCTTGTGTCTTGCGTCTTGAAGTCTTGAGTCTTTATTCCAAACCACTCCTCAAACTCCTCCTTCTCCCGCT
>JALOTR010000249.1 GCA_025457805.1 Akkermansiaceae bacterium
GACCCGGACTGGCAACCCGATGACATTGGCGATGTGTCGCCACTCGACGCGATTGCAGTGGATCACCCCGTCTGCGAGGTAAGCCTTGCGATCGTTCTTGAGAAGCCAATGGCCTCTTTTCGATTTCGGATCGATGGTTCGCTGCATGAAGCAGGACCATTCGTAGATGGAGACATAGTAGTCGACCAGAAGGGGCTTGCGGAAGAGGCGCGCCCAGAAGGTCACCACCACCGTCTCGGTGTTGTTCGACGGCAGAAGGAAAACCATGCCTGCCCGCAGGACGGAAAGCGGAAGAAGTAGGTGATAACCGACGGCGGCGGCGAGCTTGATCAAAATCGCCAACGGCTTGGGATGCGAACCATGCGTCCGGCTGAAATAGGTTCTGGAGATCCGGATGGTGTCTTCGCATTTCCGCAGCAACTCACCGACCAGAAGTGGCGCGCGGTTGGCGACGCTACCGCTACCGACGACCAGGACCTTTTTGAAGAATTCGGGAATCTTAAAAATCATGGGCGTTCTTTCAAAGTCCTTGACGGGTCCATTCGAGCATGCGGCCCAGACCCTCCCGTGCACTCACCCTTGGCTTCCATCCAAGGAGACGCGAGGCCTTCGAGATATCCGCAACAAAGAAGCGTTGATCGCTCTGACGCACCGGCAGGCGCTCGAAAACCAGATCCCGCTGCAGACCGAGGAGGTCGCGCAGGGCAGAAAACAGTTCGAGCAGGCTCAGGCTGTTTTCCGCACCGCCACCGATGTTGAAAATTTCTCCGGCGCAGGTGTCCCGATGTTCGAAAGCTGCCTGATAAAGACTTACCAAATCCTCCGCGTGGAGAACATCACGGACCTGTTTGCCCGTGCCGGCAATGGTGAAGGGACTGGGTTCCCGACCTGCGGCAAAGTCCCTTTCCTGCAACAAGGCCTGGCGGCAGAACCAGCCGATCCAACCTTGGTCGAAAGTTGAAAACTGTCGCCCGCCATAAATCGATGAATGCCGGAATACCACGGTCTTGAGTCCGAAGTTGCGGTTCCAGTCGCGGACGTATTGATCGGCGGATCCCTTCGAACATCCATAAGGGGAAGCAAAGTCGAGCCGCAGTGATTCATCGAATCCATCCTCGTAACCGACAGGCACAAATCGGGTTGTTCTTTCCTCGTGTTCGAAATCATTGAGGTCGCCATAGACCTTGTTGGTGGAACTGTAGGCGAGCAGTGCATCGGGCGAATACGCTCGCATGGCCTCCAAGACGTTGAAAGTTCCTTGGGCGTTGGTGAGGAAGTCTCTCCGTGGATTCTCCAGAGAGGTCGTCATGGCCACCTGGCCGCCAAGGTGGCAGATGTAATCGAAAGGACCATGATCGCGGAAGACGGAGTCCACGAGATCACCATCGGCGAGATCGCCCTTGATGAATTCAAACTGCCCACCCGGGTCGCAATCCCGGAGCCATTGCAGGTTGCTTTCGCCGCCGGTCCGGAACAGCGCATCAATCACCACGACCCTGGATCCGGAACCGAGGAAATGGGCGGCGAGATTGCTTCCCAGGAAGCCGCAGCCTCCGGTGATGAGACATTGACGGGGTGTTTTCATGAAAATCGTCGATCAAGTTCGGGAACAAAGCGCATCACCTCACCCTTTCGATAAGGAATGGCCCCGGCAAGGAGGCGGCCTTGGGCATTCCAGCGTTTCCACCAAGTGGTGGCGAAGTCGAGCAGGGTCACAGGAATCCCGGTTCCCAAATGATAGGTTTTCATTTCTCCCGCAACCCCGGGCCAATCCGAGAGAGCGCCAAGGAATGCGGCTGCGGTTTCCTCGACCGGCTGGAAGTCTCTGATCTGGGCGCCTGGGGTCATGGGGAAATCCTGACCGGATTCCGCAGCCAACTTGAGTGAAGGCCAGAAATTCGAGGCATGCTGGCCTATGCCGAAAAAATGAAAGGGCCGCAGTAGAACCAGGGAGGAAGCCGAATTTCGCGCAAAACCCGCAGCGGCCATGCTGAAAGCCGCCTTGGACGTGGCATAGGGCCCGCTTGGCATCAATGGGGCATCGACGGGAATCTTATCATAAGCTGCCGCAGCGGCACCGTACTCGAAGCAACTTCCACATAGGAGGATCCGGGGGACACCGGCGGACTCGGCGGCCAGAAGCAATTCCATCGATTGCCGCACATTGACTTCCATGGCATTGGACCAGTCGAGCGGCTGGGGCGAGACACCTGCCGCGGCAAGGTGAATGAGAGCATCCACGCCCTCGAATGCAGAGGAAGGAACTGAATCAAGAGATGCTTCCACCCAGGAGATATCCGGGCTCAGGGACGCCTGCGGTTTCCCCCCGGGGCGGCGGATGGCGACAAGCTCATGCGCGGCTTCAAGAGCCTGGGCGACGATATGGCCACCCAGAAAACCGGAGGCACCGGTGATAAGGATTCTCATGCAGGAAATCCGCAGGCCGGATTCAAGGGCGGGGTTTCGTTCGCGCGAGAATCAGGACGTTTCTCTGAGCTTGGAAACTGTAGCCGACCTCACCTTCCGCCGAATTGAGGTCCACCGTGATTTCGAAATCACCCAGACTGTGTTGGACCTTGATCTTGGAGGCAGATGTCGCCTTCCATGCATGGGGTGTCTTGGCATGCAGGAGATTCACGAAAATGCCACCCTTGCGGAACTGATAGACATCCATCATGACATCGTGCTTCTTGTCATCCATGGCATAGACCACCCAGTAGGTCCCTTCGATGGCCGCGCTGAGTTCCTCGGCGTTGCGTGGATTGCCGCGATCTCCGCCACCGATGGGTTGGCCGATATCTTCAAGGACCTTCTCCTTTTCCTTCCTTACCTCCAGCGCTTCTTCAAGACGCCCGGCGCTTGCGAGGGACTTTTCGAGCTTCTCGAGTTCCTTGGCATATCTCCCGTTCCACGGCTCGAGTTCCTTCGCCACACGGTTGCGGAACTGCTCGCGGAGTTTTGTCAGCTCCGCGGGTTCTGCCATGAGAGGAACCGAAAGCACGAGCGCAACGAGTGGCGTCAAACAGTGGCGGACATTCATGGAGGAGTTGGGTTGGGTTCAGGCGTTCGCTTTCAAAACAAAATCCCGGATCACTTGGACCATATGATCCATCTGCCGTTTCGACAAACCTGGGTAAACCCCGAGGAAGAGGGTCCGGTTCATGATTCGATCCGCCCCGCTGAGTTCGCCGATGACTCTGAAAGACCCCGGGCGCTGGCGTCGCAGGTGGACGAAGGCGGGCTGGCGGACGAGATTGCCGCCGAAAAGCATGCGGTTGCCGATCTTGTGGGCGTCGAGTTCCTTGGCAAGGTCCGTCCGGCTGAAGGGGGCCTCTTCACGGACGGTCATCTTGAAGCCAAACCACGAGCACTCCGTGCGACAGCCGCTGTCGTCCCATGTGAAGCCTTTCTCAGCCGACCATGAAGTCGCGTGGGTGGGGAGCGCGAAATCGATGAAATTCTCCAGGCCGGAGAGACCTTTGCGAAGGTAATCCCAATTGCGCTTGCGAGCTTCGATGAAATCCGGAAGGCGGCGGATCTGGACACGGCCGATGGCTGCCTGGGTATCGAGCGGCTTGAGATTGTATCCGAGGTGGCTGTAGATGTATTTGTGATCGTATCCTTCGGGCAGTTCGCCCAATTGCCACTGGAAGCGTTTGCCGCAGGTATCATCCTTTCCGGAGGGGCACCAGCAGTCACGTCCCCAATCGCGGAAGCTTTCGGCATAACTCTTCAGGGCTGCCTTGCGGATGATGTTGACGGCTCCTCCTTCGCCCATGGTCAGGTGGTGCGGAGGATAGAAGGATTGGGTGGAGATATCTCCGAAGGTCCCGGTGTAAGCGGTGAGGACGCCTTGTTCCACACGGGGCAGTTTGCCAGGTTGCGATGCGTTTTTCTCAGCGAGCTTGAGGAGGTGGTCGAGCCCGAGTTGCTTCGCCCGTTCGATCGGCAGGGAATAGGTGCAGCCGAGAGCGTCGCAGTTGTCTTCGATCAACCAGAGATCGTACTTGTGGCAGAACTCAAGGACCGCATCGAGCGCGAAGGGATTGCCCAAAGCGTGAGCCATCATCACCGCTTTGGTTTTGCCAGGGGAGTAGGCGGCTTCCAGATGGCTGCAATCGGCATTTCCCGTCAGCGGTAGGGCATCGATAAACACCGGCACGGCTCCTGCCTGGATGATGGGGGCGACTGTGGTGGGGAAACCTGCCGCCACCGTGATCACCTCATCACCGGGAAGAATGCGTTTGTGATCCGGAAGCTTGTGGGTGGTGAGGGCGGAGAAGGCAACGAGATTGGCGGAGGAGCCGGAGTTCACCAGCAGGCAATGGCGGACGCCCATGAAGTCGGCCAATTCCTTCTCCATGGCCTCGCCCTCGGGTCCCAGGGTGAGCCAAAAATCCAGAGTGGCGGAAACGGCTGCTTCCACCTCATCCTCCGTGAACACCCGTGCCGCATAGGGGACGGTCTGACCGGGTTCCCACGAGGAAGCCAAGCCTTCATCAAATTCGATTCCCGGACGATTGGCGCGGTGGGTCAATTGGGAGTATTGCCGGGTGAGCCGGAGGATTTCAGCGCGGAGAGCTTCAGGTGTGGTTTCCATGAGGGAGATATCGGGACGGATGAGTGATTCGGTTCAGGCCATGGCCCATGGCAGGCCGGATTGCGAGGCGCGGGATTGATAGCGTTGAATCTGATCTCGTGTCAGATTGACGATGTCACAGCCCTCTGCATGTTTGCCGTACCATTGTGCCGTGATCTGCAGGGTTTCGCTGAAGTCCCAGACGGAATGCCAGCCAAGCAAATGGAAGGCTTTGTCGGTGGCAAGATTCAGCTTCGATGCTTCGTGCACCGCAGCGGGATCCGAGGCATCGATCCACTCGCCGGGCAGATGCTTCAGCAGTTCCTGCACGAGTTCAGCCACGGTCCGGTTGCTGTGCAGGGGAGGGCCGAAATTGAAGGCGGACTGGAGATGCGGTTCGGCCGAGCGACCGAGACGCGAAGCGATGTCGAGGTAGCCAGAGAGTGGCTCAAGGACATGCTGCCAAGGGCGTGTGGCGATTTTGTTGCGCACCGGGATGGGGGTGCCGGATCTGAGGGCGCGGATGCAATCCGGAACAATGCGGTCGAGCGCCCAGTCACCTCCGCCGATCACATTGCCGGCGCGGGCGCTGGCGAGCCGGATGTTTGCGGACGGAGGGAAAAACGATCGACGGAAGGAGGAAATGACAAGTTCCGCCGCGCCCTTGGAGGCGCTGTAGGGGTCATGCCCGCCCATGGCATCTTCTTCCCGATAGGCATGAAGCCACTCGCGGTTTTCGTAACACTTGTCGGTGGTGATGCAAAGCGCCGCACACGGATGTTCCAACTGACGCAGCGCATCAAGGACATGGGCGGTGCCCATGACGTTGGTGGCGAAGGTTTCGACCGGAATCTGG
>JALOTR010000250.1 GCA_025457805.1 Akkermansiaceae bacterium
GCCCGGCTGCGGACCGGGTCTGGTGGGATCGTCTGGCCAAGACTCCGGAGGGAATGGAGGCGATCCGGGCGGCCGAAAAATGGCTCTCCTCCCCCATGCCGGCTTTCGACCCGGAGCGTTATTTGGATTTCACCACGAATGGAAATCGCACCCGCTATCAGGAAATCAACACCCGCCGCTGGGATCGCCTGAAGCGGCTGGTGATCGGCGAGTGTCTCGAAGGAAAAGGCCGCTTCGTGGCAGCGATCGATGACACCGTGAAAAGCCTCTGCGGCGATCCCTCCTGGGTCCTTCCCGCACACGATCCCGGAGCCGGTGTGTTCAAGGGTGGTGCGCCGTTTGTGGACTTGGGTGTGGCGATGAATGGTTACCAAATGGCGCTCTCGGCCTGGTTGCTGGAGGACCGCCTTGCGCCGGAAACCTTGGCAATGATGCGCGAGCAGGTTTCCAAGCGCCTGACCGGTCCTGTGATGAAAACCATCGACGGCACCGCCACGGCCGGCGTGAAAAACGGCCATTGGTGGGCGCGCTGCAATCACAACTGGACGAGGCATCGCCCGAGGTGAGGGCCAAGGCGATCCAGTGGGCGGAAAACAACATGACCGCCTTTCTTTCCGGCTTCGGCAAGGATGGCTATTGCAGTGAGGGAGTGAGTTATTGGAATTATGGTTTTGGTCATTTCACCCATCTCGCGGAACTGCTGCGTTGGGACACCAAAGGGGCGGTGGATCTCTTCAAACCTGCGCAGGTCCAAGTCATCGCTGCCGCCCCATCCGCGCTGGAACTGGCGGACGGCGTGTATCCGGCATTTGCGGATTGTGGTCTGAACGCCGCTCCGGATCCCTCGCTTGTGGAACTCCTCCGCTGGCGTCTCGCGGCCCAACCCTTCAGTGGAAATCCCGCCGCCCCGCTCGCTGAGAATACGCAGATTTACTTCACGCTCGGCGACCTCGCCGCACGAAGTGAGGCCGGTGCCATGGGTCATGCAAAAACACCGTCGCTGCCCTTGCGTTCGTGGTTTCCAAACAGCGGCGTGTGCGTTGCGAGGCCTGCCAAGGCAGGTGCAATGTCCGCCGCATGGAAGGGCGGACACAATGCCGAGCACCACAATCACAATGATGTCGGCACCACGCTGGTCGCATGGCGGGGACGCCCGATCCTCGCCGATCCCGGAGCCATGGTTTACAACGCGAAGACCTTCAGCAAGGACCGCTACCGCATGCCGATCATGGGGTCATTCGGCCACTCGGTGCCGGTTGTGGCGGGCATGCTCCAAGCTCCGGGTGGAAAGTGCGCGGGCAGGGTGGTTTCCACCTCTTTCACGGATGAGAGGGACGAGGTTGTCATCGATCTGGCATCCGCGTATCCGGACTCGGGCCTGAAACAACTGACGCGTCATTGGGAATACCGCCGCGAAGGTGATGCGTCGCTGGTCATCGAGGATCGTTTCGAATTCACCAAACCCGCCGACTTCGCCACGGCCTTGGTGGGCATGGGCGATTGGTATCTCGTCAATGAAACAGAAAACGAAACCTCTTTCCTGATTGATGGCGGCCACGACGCGGTGCTCGCCGTCAAGGTGGAATCCTCCGGTCCAAGAGTGTGGCAAGTCATCCAGGTTCCCAATCCCGGCAAGATCTCTCCCAGCCGCCTCGGTGTGGGCCTCAAGTCACCCGCCGCCACCGGCTGGACCCGCATCACCATCAGCCCTGCGCCATCGGGAGCCAGCTCCAAGCTCACCAAAATCGCACCCGGGACCATGCCCGAATTGCTGGTTGATGCACGCCGTGCTCCTTCATTGACCGCAGCGGCTTCAGCCCCTTCCTTTTGACCATTCTGCAAGCTCTCCCTTGCGCCACGGAGAAATTCCGACAATTTCCCAAGACGGCAACGCTCTGCCGAGGTATCCTGGCCCGGCGCGGCACTCGCCATTTCCTCCATCCCCAACTGCATTCGCTCCATGAAACCCACCACCACCACCACCTTGGCTGCCATCGTCCTCGTCGGAGCGGTGGGATTCACCGCAGGGAGAATTTCATCTTCGGCTCCCACGGATTCATCGACTTCCGAAACGAAGTCCACAGCCTCCGAGAGGGCCTCGCGAATGAGTGAGGGATCCGGCAACCGCGAGGAAACTGCCAGCACCCGCAAGGTCCGCCGGGCTGAACGGGCTGAAAAACAGGCGAGCACACCGGAACAACGTTTGGCCGATCTGAGCGCCATCGTTCGCGGTGAAAATCCATTGGACCGCAGCCGTGCCTTGCTCGCATTCATCGATCAACTCGGGCCGGATGACTTTGAGGCGGCAGTCGCCGGTTTCAGAAGCCTCGGCATCACCGAGAGCCGCTTTGGCGAATACTCGATGCTGCTCGCCGCATGGGCGCAGGCAGATCCGCTCGCCGCATTGGACTATGCCAAGGCCAATACCGGAAATCGCTTCGCCACCAATACCATCCTTTCCACCTGGGCATCGATCGATCCGGAAGCCGCCATCCGTTGGGCGGAATCCAACCACGAAGGCGACGATGCGAACCCCCACATGGCAGGCATCATCCGCAGTCTCGCCGCAAGCGATCCCACCCGCGCCACCCAACTTCTCACCAGCATGCCGCGCAGCGAAGAACGCGGTGAAGCGCTCGATGCCATGCTGCCCCATCTTTTCAAACAAGGCAACGAAGCCACCCGCTCATGGATCGATTCGATCACCGATGAAGCCCTCCGCAATGGCGCCATGCTTCGTTCGGCGGAACGCCTTGCCGCCACCGATCCCGCTGGCACGGCAAGCTGGTTGCTAGCCAATCCCAGCGAGGCCACCCAGCGCAGACTGGATGATGTTTACAGCACATGGGCCCGCGATGACGAGCAGGGAGCCATCCGTTCACTTGCCGCTTTGCCGCCAGGCGAAAATCGTGCGAACGCCCTTCGCGGTGTGGTTTCCAGCGTGGCGGTCCGCGATCCTTCAGCCGCCGTCTCGATGATGGATCGCTTCCCGAATGATGTCACCGACCGCGTCGTGCAGAACTTCGTCTGGCATTCCTTCGGCAATGATCCATCCGTCGCCGTGAATCAAATCTCACGCATCACCGACGAACGGGATCGCGATCAAATGTATCGCCGCACGATGGACGCCTGGTTGGAGCGCGACAACGCCGCAGCCACCGCATGGATGCAGAACAATCAACTTCCTCCCTCCGTTCAGGAGCACATCAACCGTCGCTTGAATCAACAGCGGCAGTGAGACTCACGATGTTGATCCCTCAGCGGGTTGACTTCCATTCCTGAAGACGGCGCACGAGAATCTCCGCGGTGTTGGATTCTGTGATGCCATCCACGATGGTATGTTTTTTCGCCATCACGGTTTCCAATCGTACTCGGTAAAAACGCGTATTGCCGGAACTCATATTGGTATCGTGGCTGAAGCCGATGATGGAGGATTTATCAAATGACTTCTTCCATGAGATCGGTCCGAGCTTCTCGGCGATCCGCAATCCTCCCGGATCAAACGTCGCAGTGCGCTGATGAAACAAGTTCCAGAAAATCACCAACCAAATCACTCCGGCACTCAGCGGCCATACGATTTGAAAAATCATGGGTGCATCCTGTTTCACCAAAAACACAGCCGCCGCCGTCCAGATCAAATCGAATACCACCAGGAACAAAATCATCGACCGATGACGGGCAGGCGGACAGTGGAATGAAACGGGATGTCCCCGCTCATCAAAATTTGCCGTGATCCGCCGCGCAGCAAGAAGCGCCGGAAGGTCCGCCGCCGCATCATCCAAAATCGAAGTTGATACATCCGATGACTCACCTCCCCGCTCCATCTTCATGCGCGGAGAGTCCGCCGTGCGGAATACCGGGATGTCGAATTTGCAATGGATCGGCGTTCCCGCGACCTTGAACTCAAGCTGCCATTGAAAACGTTCGTCGGAAGCTTCATCCCCGCTGGTTTCCGGAGCATCCGCAGGCAGAGCGAAGGAAATAGGCAAACGGAAACCTGTGAGATCACGGATCATCCGGTCTTGCGGGACGGCCACGGAATGGGTCCATACCGTTTCCGTGGTCGTGCTGCGATTGTCGCCCGAGCCACTGCTGATCGATTTCCTGCATGTCAGAACCGCCTCACCATCCGCCCTCATCGGCAAGGGCTTTTGCAGAAGCAGATGGCCTTGCATCGTGCCACCCGGCCACCATGGCCAACTCTTCGGCTCGAAGCGCGCACGGCCCACGCTTCTTTGATGGCGGAAACTCTTGATGGATAATGATACCGGGATCGCCCACAACACCACAAAGAATGCAAGAAACCAGGCATTCGGTTGCGATGCAAACGCACCGCTCCACGCCGTAGCCAGAATCAGCGGCAGCACCACCAAGCCGGACCAGAAGGTATAGATATACAATGCCATGCGCCCCGGTCCCTGGCTTTCGGGAATCGTATCGCCTGCCCACGCATGCTTCCACTTCCATGGCATGTTTGGATGGCTCTCGCGCAACTTCGCTTCCCGCGACATGACTCGCATTCCGATCAAACCTCCAATCACCAGACCCGCGCCCACGGCCGGGAAGGTCAGCACGAAGATCGCAAGAAAGGCCAGCATCTGCCACCGGAAACTGCGATACAACACCGCTTCGGAGGGTTTTGCCGGATTGACATAACATCGGAATGCTTCCGCGCCCCCGGCTGCGGGATCACGCTCGGCACCTGATGGTTTTTTCCCCACATGGCGGGAAAGCTCGCGATGGATGTCATGGTGGAAACTCCCCACATTGTCCGCACCGCTGGAGAAGGACACCCGGTCTCCCTGATAGGTTTTTCCCTGATAGATATAATGATATCTCGCCACCACCTTGTAAGTGGTGCTGTCATCCCCGCGGCTTTCCTTCAGCTCCGCACTTTCGATCCAACAAGGCGCCTCCACCCAGCGCTGCGCATTCCACCAATTCACGATGGGCGAGAAATACAACCAGCTAATGAACATTCCCGCCGCGAAAAACGGCAAACCAAACAGCGAGAGGCAGCCGGCAGAAAGGGGATGGTTCGCTTTTTTCGCTCGTTTCGCTTTCATGAGCCGCCTGTGATGGACGCCTGTGTTTATGCATTCCATCACGGATTGCAAATCCGGATTAAGCCGCACATCTAACAAAATCCGCCTGTTCCCGAACCGGAATCGGCTCATGGAACAGGCGGGCGGAAGGGCTCCCCGGCGGAGCCGGGCGCAGGCTCCATCATGGACTCATCAGTTCGTGATGTTGATCCTGCGCGGCTGCGCTTCGCGGGCCTTGGGCAGTTCGATTTCGAGCACCCCGTTCCGCAGGCGTGCCTTGATCTCCGCGTCATCCAGGTCGCGATTCAGATTGAATGTGCGCTGATAACGGCCGGTCAGGTATTCGCTCGAAATCGCCGCATGCCCTTCGCGCGATTGCGGGCGCTGGTTTGCGGAAACCGAGAGCACCTTGTTGTGAAGGGTGATTTCCACATCCTCATCCCGCACTCCCGGAAGATCGCAGCGGATCAGGACCGACTCCGGCTTTTCATAAATGTCCGCCGCCGGAATGAAGACCTGCGGCTCGGCAGCGGATGCCGGTGCTTCGGCCACACCTGTGTTTCCCGTGTTGCATGTGTTGATGTTCATGTTTTTGATAAAAGGTTGGATGGTTCGGATTTCTGTTAGTTGACGTTGATGGGGATGGTTTTGGGCTTGGATCTCTCCGCACGCGGCAATGTCACTTCGAGCACGCCGTTTTCATAACTTGCGGAGATCCCGCCGTCCTCCACCTCGAAAGGCAGACCGACCGTGCGGACGAATTTGCCCGTGACCCGCTCGCGGCGATGGGTGACCACGCCTTCTCCTTCCGGTGCGTCATCCTTGATGGAGCCGCGGATGGTGAGTTGGCCCTTGGCGAGAGTGATCTCCAGATCTTCG
>JALOTR010000251.1 GCA_025457805.1 Akkermansiaceae bacterium
CCGCACCTGTTCCCTCTGCCAACTCGGCCATATCTCGGTCCAGCTCGACGGCCGCGAAATCACCTGGGACCCCGCCACGGAAAAATCATCGGACCCCGACGTCATGCGCCTCACCAAGCGCCCCGAGTGGCGCGGTCACTGTCTCGACGAACATCCGCGCGCCTGAAATCGCCACCCATCCCCCACCCTCGTCCCCCTGCTCCAATCCGGGGTGACGGTTCCAGCGGCCATCGCGGGGAGGCTCCGCAGGGCACAGCGTTTCCATCTAACAAATCAAACCAAAGTCCCGGTATCCCGGAACTTCTTAAAAATCAAAAATGGTGCGCACGAGAGGACTCGAACCTCCACAGGGTTGCCCCTACTAGAACCTGAATCTAGCGCGTCTACCAATTCCGCCACGCGCGCACTGAGGGCCTTGCGGCCGGGGCGCGAAAACAGCATGGAGCCGGGAGGATTGCAATCCCGTTTTCGCAAAGATTGATGATGGGCCGTTTTCGGGGCTGCGCCCCCGCCGTTTGCGGGTTTTCGGCGTTGCCAAACCCGCCCCTGCTCAACCACGCTGCCGCCATGCAAAAGGCCACGCCTCTTTTCCTGGTGCTGATCATCGCCGCCACGGCCGGTTTTCTCTCCCTGCGTTCGAAATCCCCCCGCCCGCCAGCGCCGCTCCCGGCTGTGGAGGAAGCCCCGAAAATCGAGGAAATCCCGCCCGCCGGCGAACCTGTCGTCACCGCGAAAACCGACACCGCCGTCGTCAAGGTCACTCCCAAACCCTGGCCGCACGCCGGCTCGGACATTGCTCCGGACACCGCTGCGACCTTCGGCACGCTCGACAACGGGATGCGCTACATCATCTACCCGAATTCCGAGCCGCCCAAGCGGGTTTCCCTCCGCATGCACATCGCCGCCGGCTCGCTGATGGAGTCGGACGACCAACGCGGACTCGCCCATTTCCTGGAGCACATGGTCTTCAACGGCACGAAAAACTACTCCGCCGCCGATCTCATCCCGCGCATGCAGCGCCTCGGCATCGCCTTCGGGGCCCATGCCAATGCCTACACGTCCTTCGATGAGACGGTTTACATGCTCGATCTTCCCGACCTCTCTGAGGACACGCTCAAGCTCGGCTTCACCGTGATGCGCGATTTCGGCGATGGCGCCCTGCTTTCCGCCGAGGAAATCGACAAGGAACGCGGCGTCATCCTTTCGGAAAAAGTCAGCCGCGACTCGGTTGGCTACCGCATCATGGAACAACAGTTCACCGAGTTGCTGCCGGAGTCCCTGCTGCCACGCCGTTTTCCCATCGGCACGGAGGAAGTCATCAAAACCGCCCCGCGTGAGCGATTCCTCGATTTTTACACCCGCTATTACACCCCGGATCGCATGACTTTCATCGTCGTGGGCGATATCGATCCGGCCCAGGTCAAGGAGCGCATCGAAGCCACCTTCGCCTCGATGAGCAATCCGGCGGAGCCAGGAAAAAATCCTGACCTCGGCAGCATCCGCCAACCGGAAGGACTCGAAACCGCGGTCTTCCACGACAAGGAAGTCTCCTCCACCGATGTCACCCTGATGCTCGTGCGCCCCTTCACGCCGAAGCCGGACAACTCCGCCAACCGCGCGGAAAGAATGCCGCTCAACATCGCCCACTCGATCATCAACCGCCGCTTCGAACGGCTCTCCAAAGAAAAGGGCTCGCCGGTTGCGGAAGGCGGTGCCTCGCGTGACGAACTCTTCAACTTCGTGGAACTCGGCTCCATCAGCATCACTGCCGCCGATGATCGCTGGAAAGAAGTGGTGCCCATTCTGGAAAAGGAATTCCGCCGCGCCATGGAGTATGGTTTTACCGATTCCGAACTCGCCGAAGCCAAGTCCAATCTGCTCAACGCTTACGAACAGCAGGTAAAACAAAAGGACTCCCGCAAATCGGAAGGCATCGCCACAGTTCTCGCCCGCACCGTCAACGACCAATCGGTTTTCTCCGATCCCGAGACCGATCTTGCGATTGCGGAGAAGAGCCTCGATGCGATCGACATCGCCGCCTGCCACAATGCGCTCAAGTCGTTTTGGGAAGCCGCTGGTTTCCACCTCATCCTCACCACCAAGGAAAAGCCGGAGAATGCGGAGAAGGATCTCGCGGTGCTCTTCGAGGATTCCCGCGGCACTCCCGTGGAAGCTCCATCCGCGCGTGCCATCCAGGTCTTCGATTATGCCGACTTCGGCAAACCCGGAACCGTGGCCACCCGCAAGGAGGTTGAGGATTTGGGTGTCACGCAGATTGTGTTATCTAACAAAACCCGCATCAATCTCAAGAAGACCGATTTCGAAAAAGGAAAAATCCGGCTGCTCGCACGCATCGGTTCCGGCAAGCTCACCCAGCCTGCGGACATGCCGATGCTGGATGCCTTCGCCACTGCGGTCTTCGAGGGCGGCGGACTTGGCAAACATTCCAACGATGACCTCCAGCAGATTCTCGCCGGCAAAAACGTCGGCAGTTCCCTCGCCATTGGCGAGGATGCCTTCACCATCGGAGGTACCACCACGCCATCGGATTTCCTGATCCAATGCCAACTCATGTGCGCTTCCATCACCGATCCCGGATATCGCGAGGAAGCGCTCTGGCAGTTCCAGAAAGCCGTGCCCGTTCTCTATCAGCAACTCAAACACACCCCGGCCGGCCCACAGCAGGAACTCGAAGCCTGGCTGCATGGTGGCGATTCAAGATTCGCCGTCGCCCCGATGGAGAAACTCAGTTCTTATACCATCGACGATGCCAAAAAATGGCTCACTCCCGAGCTGACCAAAGGATATATGGAATTGACCATCGTAGGCGACTTCGATCCCGAAGCCATCCTGCCCGATCTGCTCGCAACCTTCGGTGCGTTGCCACCACGCGCTGCCACCCCTCCCCTGCTTGCGGAGGCACGGAAAGTGAAGTTTCCCAACGCGCCGGGAGCCAAGACCTTCACCTATGAATCGAAGATTTCCCAAGCCATCGCCTTCACGATTTGGCAAACCAAAGGCGTGCGCGACAACGTGAAGGAGTTCCGCAGGCTCAACCTGATCGCCGAAATCCTCGGCGACCGCCTCCGCGAGGAAATCCGCGAAAAACTCGGCGCATCCTATAGCCCCAACGCCGGTGCCAGTGGGTCCGATGCGCTTGAAAACATGGGCTACATCCTTAGCGAAAGCGTCGGCAAACCGGAGGACCTTGAAACCCTCCTCAACACCATGCGCGACCTCGCCGACAAACTTGCCACTGAAGGAGCCACCGAGGATGAACTTGATCGCGCCCTCAAGCCCACCCTCGGCCAGCTTGAAAAATCCCTGCGCGACAACAGTTACTGGCTCAGCACCGTGCTCAGCCAATCCCAAGCGGAACCCAAACGCCTCGACCTCGCCCGCACCCGCGACGCCGATTACAAATCCATTACTCTCGCCGAGGTCAACGCCCTCGCCAAAAAATACCTCGCCGCCGAAAACGCCCTCCTCATCTCCATCAAACCCAAGGAGTGAGGACGCCCCCTTGGTCACATAACTCCCGTGATCACATCACTCCTTGCATTCTTTCCAGACCACTCGGTGGTCTTCATTTCCACAGTGGTGGAAGACGTCGATTGCGAAGTTATGTTTTACGAATGATTCACTCGGGAAGATCCATCGTGAGCGGTGAGTTTGCCGGACTGTTTTGAGCGGCAGATGTGTTCAATGGCGGCCACCAGCAGAATGCCAACGGCATAGGCGGCAAGGTCCGGTGCATTGAAAGTGGTGCCAAGAACGAGACGACCCGGAAGCGTGCTGCGGATCGCATCGATCCATGGTGCGCGATAGATCTGGAAAAACTCCACTGCCCATGAAATGGCAAGTGCGGTGATTGCCAGCGGGACTGCACGCGCATTTCGAAACAACCAGCCGAGCCCAAGGTAAACCACCATCGCCCACAGTGCGTCTCCACCGTATTTGAAGAGAATTTGAGGCAAGGGCAACCAGCCGGATCGCCAGATGAGTCCTGTGATGATGACGGCAAAGATGAGCCCTGTTTGGATCAAACGATTTCGAGGATGCATTCGCGGCCATCCAAGGGCCGCCCATGAGCGGCAGCAAGCATGCAAGGCCGGATCATTGTTTTTTCATCTTCACTTCACGGTGGATTCATTTCCCCCAGTGGTGAGATATCAAAACTAAAACAACGAATCCAGTTTGTGACCGCTGGATTCCAGTCTGCGTTTCAGTCTCCAGTGGCGTGCGATTAAGGCGAATTCACCCGCAAGGCTCTTGGGATGGCAGAACTTCCGGATTCTGGCGGCGAGCAATCGTTTTTGCTGTGTGATCCGCGGGCGAGGGTCAGTCGCCGCACGGAGATATTGCCTGCGTCCACCTTCGTGGATTCCGGCGCGATGGAGTGAGGGTCGGGTGGCTTTCATGGCAGCGTGGTGATGTTTTATGGATATCATGAATGCCGCGCTTCGTGCACGAACCAATCTTCCAAACGTTTCCGCGCCCAAGGGGTTTTGCGGAGGAAGGTGAGGCTGGATTTGATGGTGGGATCAAACATGAAGCAGCGGATGGGAATGCTGTCGGCGAGGGCGGGCCAGCCGTGGCGCTCGACCATTGTGCGCAGGACCGTTTCCAGCGTCACGCCGTGAAGTGGGTCGTTCGGGTGTTCCATGGGCTCAGCCTAGCGGGCCGTCGGCAAAAGCCAAGCGCCTTGCAGGAACGGAATCGGGCGTGCAGGATCGGCGCATGGAACGCGAGGAATTGCCGCTCGACCGCCGACTGCGCCAGGAAATCCTGTTTGCGCGGGAGCGGGTCTATCGATTTGGAAAACCGACGCCGCTGGAGCGGCTCAACCTGCCGGGCCCGGGTCCGGAAATTTGGGTGAAACGCGAGGACCTGTCTGCGGTGAAGTCCTACAAATGGCGGGGTGCCTGCAATCGCATGGCCGTGCTCAGCCCCGGCGAGATGAAGCGCGGGGTGGTGACGGCATCGGCCGGAAACCATGCCCAGGGTGTGGCTTTGGCCGCCCGCACGCTTGGCATCCGGGCCCGCATTTACATGCCGCGCTCGACGCCCAAGGTGAAACAATCGGCCGTGCTGCATCATGGCGGTGAGTTGGTGGAAATCCATCTGGCAGGTGACAGTTATGATGAAGCCGTGCAGGCCGCCCGCAGCGATGAGGCGGAGACGGGCGCAGTTTACATCCATGCCTATGACGATCTTCAGGTGATGGCGGGTCAGGGCACGCTGGCCGATGAGGTCGTGCTATCCGGTCACGGTCCATTCGATGCCGCTTATCTTCAAATCGGCGGCGGCGGGCTGGCGGCGGGAGTTTCCACGTGGTTGAAAACCTATTGGCCGGAGATGGAAATCATCGGTGTGGAAGGCGGCGGACAGGCATCGATGAAAGCCGCGCTTGAAGCCGGTC
>JALOTR010000252.1 GCA_025457805.1 Akkermansiaceae bacterium
CACTGTAATTGAATACAGTGAAAAATGGTCAGATTGGAGACTGTTAACATATAACGACCACGCGCACTTCGCGGAATAACGTATGGACGTCTATTTTGTACGACATGGGCAGACTGATGGTAATGTGGCGCAGCGCCACCAGCATCCAGATATTAGCCTCAATGAACTGGGCAAACTGCAGGCGAGTCGCGTTGCTAAAGTGGTAAAACGCCTCCGCCCGACCCACCTCATCACGAGTACAAACAAACGGGCGCTTGAGACTGCGCGCGAGATTGGTCTTGCGAGTGACCTCATCCCTGAAACGTATCCAGCGTTTGAAGAGCTTCGTCGACCGTTGTTCTTTATCGGCAAGCGCTTCCATGACCGTGAGACACTCCTTTACATCTGGGGCTGGTTCTTCCGAGGTCCGTGAATTCATCCCATCAAGACCGCATCCGCCAAAAGGATGAGCCCATGCGAAGTCCTCGACTCCCGGGATATCGCTGCTAGCAATCGGGGCGCATGCTTGATTTCCGCGCAGTCCTCCTGGCTTGCCTTGTCAGTCTCAATGCCACCGGCAGTGAGCTCATCACGGACCTCGCCACACTTCGTTCGCTGCCTTCCGCGGACGCTGCGAAGGGCATTGCCGTCAAAATCGAGGGCACCGTGGTGGGACTGGAACCAAGCGCCCCATTTCATTTTTTCCTCAACGATGGCAAAGCCGGATGTTTCATCAAAACCCACCCCAGCGGGCGGCCCGAGCAACTGGCCCCGGGCGATCATGTGCGAGTGGAGGGACTTTCCGATCCTCTGGGATTCTACCCGAGCGTGCGGGAGGGGCGGGTCACCATTCTGGGCAAAAGGCCCCTGCCGCAGCCCGTGAAACCGATTGCAGGGGAATTGTTTGCCCCCGAACTGGACTCCCAGTGGGTGGAAGTCCCGGCGGTGGTCACCGGCTATGAATTGGCGGACGAACGGATCACCCTTGCCCTGGAAGTGCATGGATTGCCATTCAAGGCAGAACTGCCTGTCAGCCCGGATTCGGAGGCCCGAGCGGCCGAATTGATGCAGCGTCCAGTAATGATTCAGGGAGTGATGGGCACGATTTTCAATCGGCAAAGGCAAATGACGGATCGCCATTTCTTTGTTCCCTCCTTCGCCGCGATCATTCCCACCACCCCGCTCGAAGGTGCGCACGATCATCCCTTGCTGACAGTTTCGCTATTGCTCACCGGTCTTTACGGTCCGTCCTCGCCGGTGCGCCTTCAGGGAGTCGTCACCCAACTCGACCCCAAAGGCTTTTATCTGCGGGATGAAAGCGGCAGCACTTTGATCCAGGCAGCCAAGGTGGACCACATTCCACCAGGCTCCAAAGTGGAAGCGGAAGGCTTCGGTGCGGTCGCTCCATTCCGCCCGGTTCTGCGAGCCAGCCGTGTGACATTGCTCAGCTCCGGTTCTCCACAGGCACCGCTTCCATTCGATTTTCAAACCAGCGACCTCTCTGCCCATCATGCCGAGTGGGTCACCTTGGATGCGGATTTTCTCGGTCAACGGGATGGACCAATCGATGGGATCCTCCAATTTCGCTCGGGCGGACAATTTTTCGAAGCCCTCCAACCCAACCAAGGCCGCGCCGCACTCCCCGCGTTGACCACTGGCGACCGGGTGAGGCTGACCGGAATCTGCGAACTCACGACCACCCACGCCCTTCCACGGATCGATTGGGTGGATGGCTTCCGCATCCATCTTCCGGAAACCGGTGGACTCTTCATCATCAGCCATGCACCCTGGTGGAACACCCGCCGCCTGCTTTTTGCGCTTGGCATCATGAGCGGAATCGCCGTGCTCGGTTTCCTCGGAACCGGGTTGCTTCGCCGCCAAGTCAAGCGACAGATGCAAATCATCAGCGACAAACTGCGCAGCGAAGCCGTCGGCGAGGAACGCGACCGCATGGCACGGGAGCTTCATGATACGCTGGAACAGCAACTGTCCGGCATCGCCCTTCAACTCGACAGTCTCGATCACGCATACACCCGGAATCCCGTGGCGGCTTCGGCCACCTTGACCCTTGCGCGGCGGATGCTGCGCTACACCCGCCACGACGCCCGCCGCTCGGTCTGGGACCTGAGATCCAAGGTTCTCGAAAGGGATGGCCTCCCCGCAGCATTGAGTGCGATTCCGGAAACCAGCGGTAGCCCCGTGGGCCCCTCAATCGAAGTGCATGTCTCGGGGGAAAAACGAGTTATGCCTCCGGGTGTTGATTTCCATCTCCTCAGGATCGCCCAAGAGGCCACTACCAATGCCATCAAACACGGCGGAGGGACTTCGATCCGCATCGAACTATCCTACCAACCGGAACACACAAGCCTCACCATCACCGATGACGGGGCTGGTTTCGATTCCTCTACGGTTCAAACATTAGCGGGCCAACACTTCGGTCTGTTAGGCATGAGGGAGCGGGCTGGAAAAATCGGTGCGAGCCTCGTCATCAAGTCCGCCCCGGGCGCTGGATGTGCCGTCACCGTGCTTCTTTCCAACGAAAAATCCTCATGAAATCCAAACCCATCCGCATCCTTGTCGTGGACGATCATTTCATGGTCCGTCTCGGACTCATCAGCGCGATCTCCACCGAGGCCGACATCGAAGTCGTCGGCGAGGCCTCCAACGGCGCGGAGGCCATCCAGGCATTCGCTCATCTTCAACCCGACATCACCCTGATGGACGGAATTCTTCCGGACGTCCACGGAGTCGAAACCACCCGGCGCATTCTGGATCAATATCCGCAAGCCCGCATCATCCTCGTGTCCATCAATGACACGGCAGAAGACGTCCACCGGGCTCTCCAGGCGGGAGCTTGGGGCTATATCCCGAAGTCCTGTGAGAAAGACTCGATTGTGCGGGCCATCCGTGCCGTTGCCGCCGGGGAACGGTTTCTTCCACCCGAACTCTCGCGGAAACTCAGCGAGCGCAATCTGCAACCACTCCTCAGCACGCGGGAAATGGAAGTCCTCCACCTCATCGCACGCGGGCTTGCCAACAAACAAATCGCCGCAGAACTCTCCGTGGGAGAAACCACTATCAAAAGCCACGTGGCGCATATACTTGAGAAACTCGATGCTCCGGACCGGACTCGTGCCGTCACCCTGGCCATGGAACGCGGATTGCTCCGGATGTGATATCCGCCAAAAGGATGATTCGCTGTGGATTGTCAATCCAAGCCCGGGCTTCATCCTCGGGATGAATGATTTTTCGCTCCCATCACCAGCGGCCTCTTGAGGTGGCTCTTCGCCTGTGTCTGATCCTGTTTCTCGCGCACACCGCAGCAAAGGCACAAACCAGCGAACTCTGGGGAACCCAAGGCGAACTGTGGAACCCCACCAGCCGCCTGCCGGATTTTTCCTTCGCGGGATATCGTTCCGGCGGGACGCCGATTCCCTCACCTGTAGTCGTCGCCAATGTGATGAACTTCGGAGCTGTCGGCAATGGCATCGCGGATGATACTTCTGCATTCGAAGCCGCCATCGCCGCAGCGGAAAACGGTGCCATCCTGATTCCCGCAGGCCGCTACAAGATCACCCGCGTCCTCTACATCCGCAAAAGCAACATCGTCCTCCGCGGAGCGGGCCGTTCACTCACGACCCTCGTTTTCCCCAATCACCTTACCGATCTGATCGGGGCCCCACCCGGCACTGCGGGACTCGAAAGCTGGTCATGGTCCGGCGGACTCATCTGGGTGGAAGGCGTGGAAACCACCACCAAACTCGCCGATGTCACGGCCAATGCCGATCGCGGCGGAAATGTGCTCACGCTTTCCTCCACTGCAGGTCTCGCCGCAGGTCAGACGGTCCGTTTGATGCTGAGCGATCCGGATGGCTCCCTCGGCCGTCACATCCATGCCGATCAACTGAATGCCCACCCCACCCTTGTCGGTCGGCGATTGGTGCGTTTCCCGGTGAAAATCGCGTCGATCCTCGGCAATCGAATCACTCTCGAACGCCCGCTTCGTCACCATGTGCGGGCAGAATGGTCGCCGGAAATCCATGCACCCACCGGCCACCTCAGCGAGGTGGGACTGGAAGAGTTCACCATGGAATTCCCCAATCGTCCTTACGGCGGCCACTTCCAGGAAGACGGCTACAATGGAATCTGGATGGATGGCACCTGGAACTCATGGGTCAGAAACGTCACCCTCCACAACTCAGAAAATGGCGTCATGGTCGAACGTGCGGCCTTTTGCACGCTTGATGGAATCCACCTCACTGCCGCCACCGGCAACCGCTTCAATACCAACGGCACCTACTACACCGGCCACCACGGCATTCAGTTCCGGCGCAGCGATGACTGCATGGCCTCGAATTTCCTTTTCCAGACACGCACCTATCATGATCTCACCGTCGAGGATACGACCGGATGCGTGTTCATGAAAGGCAGTGGAGTTGATATCAATTTCGATCATCACACCTATCTCCCGCATGAGAATCTGTTTACTGAAATCCAGTGCGGAGCAGGCACCCGGCACTTTTCCAGCAGCGGCAGTCGGGATCCGGAATCCGCCGCACGGGAAACCCTCTGGAATGTCTCTTCCACGGGACTGATCAATACCCTGCCCAACCCGGTCGGATCGCGCGGACTCTGGCCTCAATTGAACTTCATCGGTATTTCCTCCAATCTAACAACCACTCGCAATGCCACAGGCTCATGGGTCGAACCCATCACCCCCTCATCGCTGGTGCCCGCCAACCTTTACGAAGCCCAACTCGCCCGCCGCCTGTCACCACCTGCATCCGTCGCCCGCACACTGACTTGGGACGGCTCCGGAACCGGAACCGCCGGAGCCCAAGGCGGAGCAGGCACATGGGACACCAACAGCATTTCCAATTGGTGGAACGGCAGCGCCAACGAAGGCTGGCCGGCCAATGGCAATGCCGATGACAACGCGATCTTCGGCGGCACCGCTGGCGCCGTCAACATCGCCTCAGGAGGCGTCGCCGTTCGGTCCATCACTGTAAACACCGCCGCATATACCATCAGTGGCGGCACCATCATCCTCAACGGCCAAAGCCCCACCATCACCGCAAACCACGGCGGAAACACCACCAACATATCCTCGGTCATCGCCGGATCCGCAGGTCTGGCAAAGTCCGGCCCCTCCACCCTGCAACTCCGCGCTGCGAACCGCTACTCGGGAGACACCCGCGTGCTTCAGGGAAATCTCCTCATCGGAGCTGGCGACAATCGTTTGCCCGTCACCTCGCGCCTCATCTTGGGAGATGGAACCAATGGCGGCACTTTCCAAATGAACTCACGCAACCAGCAAGTCGGCGGACTCGCCACCAGCGGGACATCCACCGGCAACCGCGTGATGAATTCCAGCAGCACCGCGTCCACCTTCACCGTGGATCTTATCAATAAAACCGACACCGATCTTTTCGCCGG
>JALOTR010000253.1 GCA_025457805.1 Akkermansiaceae bacterium
ACTCGAAACCCACTGCAATCACAAACAGTGAAGATAACAAAAGACACCAAATGCACCAAGCGGAAGCACGGGTTTGTTCATATAACAGGAACCCTGCGAATATCACGGCGAACCCAAGCAACATGCGGAGCATGAGAGTCGATATCCGGCGCGGACGCGAACCATGCCGGGCACCCATGCGGAAGGTGGCAACCAATACGCACAGCGCAGTGCCGATGCTTCCGGGCAGAGCGGGCGAGAAACCAAGGCGGGCATTGACATTGGCTTTCATTTCCCCGCATGGAGAATGGGACTTCCCTTCGGCCGCCAAACAAGGCAGCGAATCGCCTCCCCGTTCCGCCACAAGCAGGAAGATGGAAACGGCAAACGCTGCGAAGAATGACAGCCATTGCACCACGTTAAGCGGGAAATGATGGAAGTTGGATTTCATGGTGCGCAAAGCCGCCGCCGATCCGTGGTCCGGACCGGCGGCGGCAGGGCATGACGACCCTCGGGTTTGTTAGAGGTTTTGCAGAATCCAGTTGCGGGCGTGCCAGACGCGGGAGTCATTGTAATAACCACTTCCCGGACCCATCGTGGTGGAGCTGATGGACCATTGGCCGTTGGCCAACTTCATCAGACCCGGACCACCCGAGTCACCCGGTGCGGTGCCCACGCTGTAGGCGTTGGTCTTCAGTACGAAGCGCACGGTGTTGCCTGAGTTCTCGGTGTAGGTGTTATGACCGGCAAGCGGCTCGCCGGCTCCCATCCAGGTTCCTGCGGAAACATTGTCGATGGCGCCATATCTCCCGTAACCCGCCTTGTGAAAGGTCTTTCCGGGTTCGCTGCCATTATCCCAGAGTTGCACGGGGCTGCCTCCGTTGTTGGCATTGAGTTTTACGAGGCGCACGTCCTGATCGGACTTGGCCACCGAGCTGGAAACGCCCGTCGCGCCATGCGTGCGGACGGTCCAACTGCTGCCTTGCGGACAATGGGCGGCGGTGAGCACACGGTTCTTCTGCAGGATGAGGTTGCCGGTGCAGCTCCAATTGTGGCCGGTGCCTGTGAATGAGCCATGGTCGCGCCCGAAATCACGGGCAGCCGTCAGATTGTAGTATTGGCTCCGCCAGGTGATGGCTCCTGCAGGGAGCGCACTCGCGAGGGTGAGACCAGCCAGAACGGCAAGTTTGATGGTGGGTTTCATTGATGGTTGTATTTGTGGTTTTTCTGTTAGATGGACCGCCCGTTATCGACCCGGTTCCGCCGGGCGGCGGGGACGGAACCGGGGAATGGCAGTGGATCCGTTAGAGATTGTTCAGGATCCAGGAGTTATAGGGACTCACCCGTTGCTCGCGGTAGAAGCCGTTGCCAGCCCCATTGGTGGTGGCCACCACTTCATAATTTCCATCAGCCCGTTTGCGGAAACATGAGCTGCCGCTGTCACCCGGACCGGTGCCAATCGATGCCGCGTTGGTCAGCAGGACGAAGTTGAGTTCATTGGTCGTGCCGCCGGCGCTGAAGACATTGGTTCCGCCCAGCGGATAGGTGCCCGACCAGCCGTAGTTCGTAGGGCTGGTGATATTGCCATACCATCCCCAACCCGCCTTGAGGAAACCCTGACCACTTTCGTTGACCGTGGTATCCGTGGGACGCGGGGTTCCACCGCTGTTGGCGGAGAGTTTGACGATGCGGAGATCCCAGCCAGTGGTGACCGAGCTGTTAGGAACAACGCTGACCGCCGCATGTTGGCGCACGCGCCAGCTGGTGCCGGGCCCGCAATGCGCGGCGGTGATGATGCGGCGTGCGTTGTGGATGAGAGATCCGGTGCATCCGTTGGTGCCAACTCCTTGGAACGACGGATGGTCGCGACCGAAGTTTTCCGCCTGGGTCTGGTTGTAGTATTGACTGCGCCAGGTGATGGCACTGCTGGGGAGAACGCCGATCAAGGAAAGACCGGCGAGGATGGCGAGTCTGGCTTTGGGTTTCATATGGGTCATACTTGGTTTTGTTTGGTTTTCACAGTTCCACGGGATTGGTTTGGATATCCGGAGAGGCCGTGGTGTCCCTCGCGGAAATTTTTCATGTCATGGCGCATCAGTCGCCGGCGTTGTCGATTTCCGCAGCAGTGAATCCGCGGGACAGCAATTCCTGTCGCCAATCGGCCGGAGCCACCGTGCTGTTGCGCAGAAGGCGGACGGCACGGGCGCGTTCTGCAGGATCCTGAATGCGCGGTGCCAGGGCGAGAGCATGGGCATAGGTGGACGCGCTTTCCGACTCGCGGAAGACGGCTGAGACCAAGGTCCAATCGCGGTCCCAGCCTTCGAGCTTGGCTTCGGCATATTGCAAGGCAGCAGCGGGATCCTGCGTTGCCCAATCCGTGTAGTGCCTGCTCAGGATTTCCCTGCGTATCGCCCCTTCAGGCAGGGCACGTGCCCATTCGGTCGCCGCTTGCGGATTCTTGGCCGCCATTTCACGGACTACGGCGGAGGTACCTTCGGTCAGCGGATGCATCGTGTGGGGCAAGGGATCGGAAAGCGGAGGATCGCCATTGGATTCCTTCATGAGCTTTTCAATCTCGGCGCGTGCCACAACTGGATCCTGCATCGCGAGTGATTCGAGAGCCTTGCCCCGGGTGGTCATGCCGAGATCGCCCTCGATGCTGCGGGCCCATTCGAGCGTGGCCTTGGGATCGACCGCAGCCCACTGCGCAGCGACTTGAGATACGAGACTGTCGCGATCCTGTGATTCGAGGGCAACAGCAGCACGCAAGGCGGCAACGGGGTCTTGCGCGCTCCAGGCAAGCAAGGTGGCCTGGCGGATTTGCGTGGCGCTGGTTTCACTTTCGAAACGACCCGCCCACTTCAGCGCCGCTTCGGGATCCTTGGATGCCATGGCGGCAGCGATGAATCCGATCTGATCGGCCAAGGCAGGCGTCGCTGTCGCCCTTTCCGCAAACTCCGCCGCCAGTTCGGGAGCGTTGTTGGCGAGGCGGGCAAGCGAGGATTCAAGGGCTCTTTCCCGCAAGCTTTCAGGCAGTGTCTCGATCCACCTCAAGGTGGCGGGGGCATCGATCTCCGACCATTCGGCCGCCATGGATGAGGCGAGCGCGTGGGCTTGAGGACCGGAATTGATATCATCTAACAACTCCGCCGCCATTGCGGGATCCTTTCCCGAAAGCGCCGTTCCGAGCGAGGCCAAGGCTTGGTCGCGCAGTCTGCCTTGCGGAAGCGATCGTGCGGCGGCAGCCGCTGCAGACGGATCTATACGCGACCAGCTTGACAGAACCGTCGAAAGGTAACCTGCCGACTGCAAGGCGGGCGCCTTCACGGCCAGTTCAAGCGCAGCCGAGGGGTCCGCGAGTGCGAATTGCTCGAGGGCGGCAGTCTGGCACCGCTCCCGCAGTGAGGTAGGTGTGAGTTTACCCACCCATTCGAGGGCTGCCTGTGGATCCTTCTTCGCCCATGCGGCGGCCACGGCAATGCTGGATTCCTGCCTCTGGCTGGACAAGGGGAGGCTCTTTATGAGATCGGCGGCCGCCAAGGGATCGCTCTCTCCCAAGTTCAGGAAAAGCAAATGCACCCCCTTCGCATCGCGGAAGAGTTGATGCACAATTCCCATTTCAAATGCAGCCCGCGGATCCCTGAGGCTGAGGGCCGACATGAGGTGCTGGAGCATTTCATGTCGGCGGGCTGCGTTGGCGGCTTCAGCCACGATGCGGGGCGCATCCTTGCCGTGACTGGCAATAAGCGCATGGGCCAGATGATCGAGGATGGCGGAAGAGCGGTCGCCCGCAGGGAGGCGTGCAGCCAGAGCGATGGCCGCCTTCGGATCCACCTTTGCGATTGCTGCGAGTGTCTCCGCGAGTTCGAGCCTGCGGGACAAACAGATAACTGCATCCGGTGAATCTAACAACATTGTGGCAATTTTCACCAGACCAGCGACGTCGATATCCGCGCCTTCGGAGCCCTGCCGGGTACGCGGCGATCGTTTGGTTGGCTCAAGGGGCGTGTTTCGGGATTCGCTGAGTTGAAACCGCGGCATCGCGCCTGGCACGAGCTCCGGGGAATCCTGCTTCACGGCGCCCGGATCCCGGAGCCCCGCGAGCATCCATCCGGCGATCACTCCGGAAATTCCTGTTATCATCAGTCCTGGAATCTTGCGTTTCATGGTCATTTGAAAAGGGCATGGATTTCATCCGCTTCCAGCAGCCCGGAGGAGATGATATTTTCGTATGCCTGCGATTTGTCGCGGGCTGCCTCAATGAAGAACTTCGCCGCAGACGAGCGCGCTTCCGGATGGGAAAGGCTGGCGGCCCATGCCGTGGCAGCGCCCATATCGGCGCGGGCCATGGTGATGGCGAGTTGATAGGCACCTTCATCGCGATCCGCACCGGCAGGCATGCTTTGGAGATGGTTGGCGAGATCCGCCGGACTCGACTTTGCCCAATGTTGGAAAACCGTCGCCACCGCCTCGGTGCGCAAACCACCCGCAGGGATGGATGAAGTCCACGCAATGGCTTCATCCAGACGTTCATGATCCCAGTGGCGCGAAATTTCCCCGACCACCAAAGCGGCCGGATGAGTAAAACCTTCTTCCATGCCCGATGGCGGCTCGGTGCTGCTTGACTGCAACCAACCCACAAACTCACCGGCTGCCTTTTCAGGACTCATCACCGCCATCAGTCCCAACACTTTCGCCGTGGCCCGGGTTTTTTCCCCGTCTTTAAGGCTTTCCGACCAACGCAAGGCTGCCTCGGGATCCCGATGTGCCCAACCTGATGCGAGGCTTTCCACAAGCTCCGGGCGTTTGGCATCGGGCTGCTGTTTGAGGATCTCGAGGGCCAGTTCGGGGTTTTCCCTCGCTGCCCCGGCGAGCACTCCGCGCATGGCGGCGAGTTGGCGATGTTCCGGAAGTTTTCCCACCCAATCAGCCGCTGCCTGTGGCTCTTGTTCCGCCCATCCACGGCCGATCAATTCCGTCTGTTCGCCGAGAGCTTCCGGCATGTCGCCGCGAGTTAGCATATCTGCCGCGGTTTTCGGATCGGCATCGGATAGCTGAAAAAAAGCCGCGTGCAATGCGTCGCCCTTGCGATTATCCGGAAGGCCGCAAGCCCACGCGATGGCCTTCTGAGGATCGCTGTGCAACCATGATCTCATGGTGTTGAGCGTCAGGGTCGATTCCTCTGTGCCAACCTGCATGGAGGTGGAAACTCCAGCCGCCAGTTCAGGATTTCTTGCGGTCAATTCCTCACCCACGGCGAAAAGCATGGCGTCCCTCAAACCCGGATCGGCTTCCTCCTCAGCAAGTCGCCGCGCTGCTTCAGGGTCCCGCCTGGTCAGTTCCGAAATCGCATTTTGCATCACTCCGCGTCGCAATTGCGGATCGAGCGTTTTGCCCTCATGAAACACC
>JALOTR010000254.1 GCA_025457805.1 Akkermansiaceae bacterium
TTCGGTTTGGCGGGTGCAGCGGCGAGAATTCCCGAGGTGGCTGAGACTGCTTTGTCCGGACCCAGGGATTTCTGCAAGTCGCCCAGCGCGAGCATCAAGGCGAGGCGGGCGTTGTTGCGCGCGGTGGCCATGGCCTCTCCCTGACCTGCTGCCCTTAGGGATACACTCGAAAGTGTGAGCAATCCGACGGCGATGATGGTAAGCAGGATCATCAGCGAGAGCGTGACGACCAGGGCGAATCCTTTGGGCTGGAGGTGCCGGTTTTTGAGTTTCATGGGAGCGAGAATTCCTAAAGACGAGAGAATCATATCGATACACATTGTATTTACAATCTAAAAGATTGCCGAAGCGCAAAGTTTCGTTGGAATCCTCTGGCAAGCCCTCGGTGTGCACCGGATTTACGGATCAGGGTGGGTGAAGGCTCCTTGATCGCGGAAGGTTTGTCATCTCCCCTATTCGGGGGAGGTAAAGGGGCGAGGGGCGCGTCGCGGTCGCTTGCAGTCTGCGACAAAGCGGCTGACGGCCAGAAGGCGACTCTTTCCCTGAATGGTGCGCGGCTGCCAAAGTGCCCGGGTGGCGACTCCTGCGTCGCAACCCAAGGACGGCATGAAGCCTCAACGCCTGGTCCACTGACTTTCCGGATCAACTTCATTGAAAATTTCAAAACACAAATGGCACAAAAACGCGGGAAAGATCTCTCCCACCGAGCCCGTGGAGACAAGCAAAAAGGACAGGGAAAATGCGAGGAATGCATGGCGGATGGATAAATCTGACTACTTATTTGTCGAAACCGCCAACCGTTCCACATTTCCATTGAGTCCCCCCAGCCCGGTCTTCATGAACACGCCCACATGAGCCTCGAAACAGCCAACGCCCCAGTTTCTCCGAAAACAGTCCCGCCTGCACGCGGCGGCCGTTGGTTTCTCGTCGTCCTCGGGGTATCGCTGGCTTTGATCGGCGGGTTGTTCGTCTGGCTGATGGGCAGGAGCTACTTGCGGGCCCGCGAAATGCACCAGTGGCCGCAAGTCCCCTGCGTGATGATTTCCTCGGAACTCGTCCAAAGAACCCACGATTCCCAATCGCCGCGCGAGTTCCGCCTGGATGTGCTGTATGGCTACGAATGGAAAGGCGAGCGCCTCACCAGTGATCGATACGCCTTGCGGGGCAGTCCGTGGACATCGAAACGCCCGCTGGCAGACAGCCGCCTTGAAGAGTTTCCGGTCGGCAAAAAGACCGTTTGCTGGGTGAATCCAGCGGATCCGAAGTTTGCCGTTCTCAAGCCGGATTCGCTCGCGCCGGGCTATTCCATCTGGTTTCCCTCCCTGTTTGTCATCGGCGGTCTGGTCATGGCCGTGAAGGCACTGGGAGCCGGCAGGAGAGCGGACTAACAGCCCCTCCCGCGAAGTAGGGTGAAAGGACCACAATGTTTTTATTGATTCACTCAATTATCGTGGATTAAGGTCGCGCCCCGCCCCTACGTGTCATGGCCACAAGCCGGATGCGCTGGAAGCGATCAATTACCACTCAAGAAGCGATGAATCCAGACCGAGCCACTCTCAATTTCCTCAACAGTTTTCCCGAGGAGGCCCGGAAACGAGGTGAGATGCTCCAGAAAGATGGGGCCGTAACACAGATTTTCGGCAATCATTTGTTCATTCAGGGCCGCGTGGAGGACGAGAGCGGCATTTTCCGCACCAGCCTGCGCCTTCAGGGAAACCGCTGGTTCGGCTCCTGCACCGCCGAGGACGAACTCATCGCCGGTGCCTGCCAGTATGCCACCATGATGGAGCGCATGCACCGCGGCGAGGATCTGCCGGAGTCGCCAAACGAATTCGACGATACCCCGGTGCTCGACATCATCGAGGAGAAGCTCGGCCGCGAACTGGACGACAAGGAGGCGGATTTCGTCACCAAGATCGAGAAGCGCTATCGCCGTTATGTCATCGAGGGTGAGCTCCACGACCACGACATGGTTCGGATCAGCCCGCGTTGGGAAATCACCACCTACGAGCCACTTGAATTGTGGCCGATGCCACCGGGCGACATCCTCGAGTTCTGGAACTACATCGCCTACGCATTCTACAAAAAGAAGCTCCCCTACCCCGAGTTCATGAGCGTGATCACCGATCTCGGTCACGTGCAGAAAAAAATGGCGGACTGGGAGCAGGAGCGCGAAGTGGCATCGTGGTATGACCGCATCGAGCAGGTCAACGAGCGCCCGCCGCAGGATGAGCCGATCACCATCGAGTTCCGCCTCGTCGCCACCATCAACGAGGCACGCCTCGAAGCCCGTGAGCAGAGACCCAATGCCTCCTGGCTCCAGCTTCGCGAGAAAAACGACATCGAGCACTACGTCCAACTCCACCACGAAGGCGCGCTGCTCATGGATGCCCCCAGCCAGACGCTGTGGGAGCATTTCCTCGCGTTTTATCGGAAATTCGGCGATACCACGCTGGATTTCGATCAAGAGGAATCCTGCCGTTTCATGAACCGCGTGTTCCGCCAGCCCGCGCTCAAGGGCTACATCGTCAACCTCGACGAACGCGAGTTCAAGGTGGTCACCGATGCGCTGCGCTGGGTCTGCGAAGATGATCCATACGATGGCAAGAGTTTCGCCCTGCAACTCGTGACGGCTGCCGGTGAAAATGTTTCCCACTCCGTGCGCCTCCTGCCCGGCCGGAAGGAACTCTATCAATCGGACGAAACCGTTTTCCCCGGCCCGCCCCGCTGGTTGGAGGAAACCGACGTCATGCCGCGCTATCTGATTCCCAAGCGCGTGATCGACTCGCTGGAAGGTGTGGAGTTCCTTCGCAAGATCGGTGCCTCGCTGCCCGAGTCGCTCAAGAAGCGCGTCGTCGATCTGGAGCTCAAGCCGAAGTTCGAGATGAAGCTCATCGCTGGCCTGACCGCTGCCGAGACCGAGCACCTGGTGATCGACGTCATGGCGATCGAAACCAAAGGCCGCCGCACCGAGCGCCTCACCAAGGATGGTTGGGAGCTTGCCGAGCAACAAGCCGTCAAAGGCAAACAACTTCTCCGCTTCGCCCGCGAGGCTCTTTATCCGGTGCCCGCCATCCTTGAGGACATGGGGCTTTCCTATGACGAGAAACTCCTCTCGTTCAAATCCCGGATCACCAAGCAATTCCCCGAGAAATTCGCGGAATGGATCGCGGCCATGCCGCCGGACATCGATCTCGATATCGACCTCCGCCTCAAGTCCATCCTCGCCGATCCCGTCACCGCCGCCGTGCGCTTCGAAGTCGTCGGCCAGGACATCGATTGGTTCGACCTCCGCATCGTCATCGACGTTCAGGGCGTCAATCTCTCCAAAGCCCAAATCCGCCAACTTGTTGCTGCCCGCGGTGGTTACGTGCGGATGGACGATGGCTCGTGGATGCGTTTGGAAATCAAGCTCGATGCCGACCAGCGCGAAGCCGTCACCCGGCTTGGCCTGGATCCCTTCGATCTCTCCGGCGAGACCCACCGCATGCACGCCCTCCAGCTTGCCGATCCCAAGGCCGCCGAGGTCTTCGATCCCAAGGCCTGGGAGCGCATCAAGAACCGTGCGGGCGACATCCAACTGGAAGTCAACCCGGACGTCCCGGATGGCCTCAATGCCACCCTGCGCCCTTATCAGATCGATGGTTTCAAATTCCTCGCCTATCTCGCCGTCAACAACTTCGGCGGCATCCTCGCGGATGACATGGGTCTTGGAAAAACCATCCAGTCGCTCACCTATCTTCTCTGGCTCTTCGAGGAGCACAAGAAGACGAATGGTCCCAAGAAACCCGCCCTCGTTGTCTGTCCGAAATCCGTGCTCGATGTGTGGTTCAGCGAGGCGCTGAAATTCACGCCTCAGCTCAACGTCAAGATCCTCAAAAATCGCGACGACATCGATGTGGACCACATCCAAAACAAGGTGGACATCCTGGTTCTCAACTACGCGCAGCTCCGCGTCTGTGGCGAGGAACTCAACGGCATCAAGTGGCTCACCACCATCCTTGACGAAGGCCAGCAGATCAAGAATCCGGACTCCAAGGCAGCCAAGTGTGCTCGCGAGTTGGATTCGCAGAATCGCCTGGTCCTCACCGGAACGCCCATCGAAAACCGCCTGCTCGACATGTGGTCGCTCATGGCCTTCGCCATGCCCGGCGTGCTCGGCAGCCGTGCTTACTTCAAGAAACGCTTCGACAAGCGCAAGGACCCGCTCAGCCAGAGCCGCCTTGCCTCCCGCCTGCGTCCCTTCCTGCTCCGCCGCACCAAGCTGCAAGTGGCCCAAGACCTGCCGCCACGGACGGAGGAAGAAGTTTACTCGAAGATGGAAGGCATCCAGGTCGAGCTCTACAAGGCCGAACTCAAGCGCATTCAGAAGGCGCTGCTGGGTCTCGACTCCGACGAAGCGGTGAAGAAAAACTCCTTCGCCATCCTCCAAGGCCTCATGCGCCTGCGGCAAATTTGCTGTCACCCGGGCCTCATCGATCCGAAGTATCTCAAAGAGGAATCCGCGAAAATGGAATCCTTGTTCTACCTCTTGGACCAGCTCCACGAAGAAGGCCACAAGGTGCTCGTTTTCTCGCAGTTCGTTTCCATGCTCGACCTCATCAAGGCGCGCCTCGAACTGGAAAACCGCCCCTACAACTACCTCACCGGCCAGACCAAGGACCGCAAAGGCGAAATCGAGAAATTCCAAACGACCAAGGACCCCTCGGTCTTCATGCTCTCTCTCAAGGCGGGCGGTGCCGGACTCAACCTCACCTCCGCCTCCTACGTCATCCTCTACGATCCTTGGTGGAACCCCGCCGTTGAAAATCAGGCCATCGACCGGACGCACCGCATTGGTCAGAAAAACAAGGTTATCGCCTACCGTTTGCTCACCCGCGATACCGTGGAAGAGAAGATCCGCATCCTCCAGCACCAGAAGACCCAGCTCGTCACCAACGTGCTCGGCGACGAAGGCTTTGCCTCCAATCTCGGCCTGGACGACTTGCAGTTCATCCTCACCCACAACATCGACGAGGAAGACGAAATCGGCTCTGCTAAGTAAGCGCTGGCCAGCCGGCAGACGACAATCACAGCCGGGGACTGAGGAGTCCCCGGAACTCTCACTTGACCTCGAAGGGCATGTTGGCTGTGGCCGCATGGCCCTTGCCGTCTTTCACCCAGACGTGCAGTCGATAGACGCCGGGCTTGGCTGGTGCTTTCACCTGAACCTCCGGGCCTGAGGGAGCGTGCAACACGTGCTCCACGGCCTTCGGCATGGGAAACTGTTTGTGCCCATTGTGTTGGGTGGCCTCTGGCAGCACCGCCCAGCGAAAGGAAAGCGGATCTCCATCGGGATCGAGTGATTCCACCTTCACCGAGAATTCGTTGCCAGCCACGAGTGAGT
>JALOTR010000255.1 GCA_025457805.1 Akkermansiaceae bacterium
GCCATCATACACTCCTGCATAAGTGTGGAATTGCGATTCCGCATCGGCGGGAAGTTTGGCGGTCACATTGTGCCAGACGCCGCCGGAGTGGATGAAGAATTCGATTTGATCGCCATTCTCCGTGAGCTTGAGCGAGTATGAGGTATCGCCCTTGGCAATGAGCGGTTGTCCGCCGAGGCTCTGGGACACCTTGTTGAGGCGGGCCTCGGCGACCAGTGTGAGCGGGCCGGTGATGTCGAGTTTTGCGGATTTTTCAATCACCGCGCTGCCACCGAAGAGACCTTCCTTGGGATCGAGCGAGCCGAGCAAGCGAACGGGGATTTTGTTAGAAGAAAGATCCTCAACATCCGTCATCTTGTGTTTTAGATGGAAGATGGCCTGGTCCTTCCAATCCCAGATGAAGCCGCCTTGGAAGAGGCGCTCCTTGCGGATGAGCGCCCAGTAATCGGCGAGGTTGCCGGATGAATTGCCCATCGCGTGATTGTATTCGCACTGGATGAGCGGGCGTTGTTGATCGAGCGGCTTTTTCTCCTCGCTGCGGCAGTAGGCCTCGCACTTGTCGATCGAGTCATACATCGGCGTATAGAGGTCTGCATGGGGCTTGTGGGCGGCCTGTTCATAGTGAACCGGGCGCGAAGGATCCCGCTGCTTGATCCACTCGGAGCATTTCACGAAGTTCACACCATCGCCCGCTTCGTTGCCCATGGACCACATGACGATGCAGGGGTGGTTCTTGTCGCGCTCGACGAGGTTCTTGATGCGATCCAGGTGAGCCTCAAACCAAGTGGGATCCTTGGCGAGGCTTTCCGGGCCGTAGCCCATGCCGTGGGACTCGATGTTGGCCTCTGCGATCACATACATGCCGATTTCATCGCAGAGTTCATTGAGGGCCGCATCGTTCGGGTAGTGTGCGGTGCGGACGGCATTGATGTTGGCGCGCTTCATCTGGAGAAGGTCGGCGCGGATGTCATCGGTGGTGACATAGTGGCCGGTGCGCGGGTTGTGATCGTGGCGGTTGACGCCTTTGAACAGGATGGGCTGGCCATTGTGGAGGAATTGGCCGTTTTTGATTTCGTTGCGACGGAAACCGGTCTTGCCTTGGTAATGGGCAATTTCCTTGCCGGCGGAATCGGTGACCGTGATCTGATAGATATAAAGATTCGGTGTTTCCGCGCTCCATGCCTTGACGTTCGGGATGGAAGGAACTTGCACTTTTTGAACCGACTCCCCTTTCGCGGCGACCTTGGTGGCGATGGCCGGAGCAGTGATCACCTTGCCATCGGGAGCGGTGAGGGAGAAATTCACTTTGGCATCCGCCTCGGAATCACCGCGATTGGTGAGAGTGGCGATGAATTCGAGAGTGCCGGTTTGGTAATCATCGGCGAGGCCGGCCTTGATTTCGTGGTCGCGGAGGTCGAGCGCATCGGCAGACCAGAGATAGACATCGCGGAAGATGCCGGACATGCGGAACATGTCCTGGTCTTCGAGGTATGAGCCATCCGAGTTCTGATAGACTTCGGCAGCGAGAATGTTTTCGCCGGGACTGAGATAGGAACTGATATCAAATTCGGCCGGGGTGCGGGAGTCTTGCGAGTAGCCGACTTTTTTGCCGTTGATCCAAAGATAGAACGCCGAGTCCACCGCGCCGAAGACGATGAAAGTGCGGCGGCCATTCCAGTTTTCCGGCACGGTGAACTTGTAACGGTAGGAGCCCACCTGATTGCGGACTTCCTCCGGGAAATTCCAGAAGAACTGCGGCGGCACGCCCATCACGGTGGGGGGCTTTTTGGCGAAGGGATAGGTGATGTTGGTATAAGCGGGAATGCCATAGCCATGCATCTGCCAGTTCGAGGGCACGGGGATTTCCTTCCACGCGGAATCATCGAATGCGGGAGCCTCGAAGCCAGTGGGCTTGGCGGAGGGATTGCCGACGTGGTGGAATTTCCAATTGCCGTTGAGAAGCTTGCACCAAGGTGACTCCAGGCGGGGTTTGGCAGCCTCCTCTTTCGATGGAAACGGCATGGCCGTGGCACGCGGGGCCTCCTTGTTGATACGGAAAACCGCCGGATTTTCCCAATCGTGAGGCTGGGCAAAAAGTGGCGCGGCAAGAAGCAGGGCGATCAATGGGATTTTCATGGCGGAGAGTTCTGGAAGGATTTTGGCGAGCAGCCGGGATGGGAGAAGGAAAATCAGGCTGGCAAACGGTGGTTTTTCGGGGGAGGCATCAGGCCGAGGCCCGGCGCAGGCGGTCCATGATGGCGACGCCGAGGCCGGTTTCACTGACCGGTTCCGCGATGATGGCGTCGAGTCCGGCTTCGTCGAGCAGGCGCATGACAAAGAATAGCCGGATGGCGGCTTCGGCGAGTTTGCCGCTGCCGGGGCTGAGGGATTCGACGACTTCCCAATCGTGGAGTGCGACGTACGGGCTATCGTCCTCGCCGCGATAACTGAGCAGGCCGTATTTTTTCCCTGGCTCGGGAGTGAAATCGGCGGGGTTTGACAGGAGGATCAAGGGCGTGAGCGGCGCGTAGTGACTCGGGAGTTGGCCGGGCGCATGGGGAAGATCGCCGGGGTTTTCCTTTATCTTTTCCACTTTGCCGTAGTCCTGGAGTTGTTCCTTGGTGATCGGGCCGGCGCGATGGAGGCGAAAAATCGGTTTTTTCCCATCGCGGGGTTCGATCGAAATGATGGTGCTTTCCACCCCCTCCGAGCAGGCCCCTGCATCGACGATGAGCGGGATGCGTCCGCCGAGTTCCTTCATGACAGCGGATGCGGATGTCGGGGAAATCCGGCCAAAGCGGTTCGCGCTGGGTGCCGCGATGGGGTTGCCGAGTTCCTTGTTGATGGCGCGGAAAACCGGGTGGGCGCTCTGGCGGACAGCCACCGTGGGAAGCCCGCTGGTGACCAGATCGGGCACGTCAGGGTGCTTGGGCAAAATCAGGGTGAGCGGGCCGGGCCAGAAGGCGGAAGTGAGCTTATTCACTGTTTCGGCGATCTCATCCGGGACGAGGGCAACATTTTTCAAATCCCCGCGCGAGGCGATGTGGACGATGAGCGGATCAAAGGAAGGACGCTCCTTGGCGGCGAACACCTTGGCGACGGCAGCGGGGTTGAGCGCATCGGCACCGAGGCCATAGACGGTTTCCGTCGGCAGGGCGACGATTTCTCCGGCGCGCAACAAGGCGCAGGCCTCGCTCACGGCTTCCTTCATTTCGTCATCGGCGGCATGGACAATTCGGGTCTCGGACACGGCGGAGTCTTGCCAGAGGAAAGCGCGGGATGCGAACTCCTATTTTCGTGTTCCTTCCCGGGGAGCTGCAAGCTAGGGTCCCGGCCATGAACTCAGAATCAAGCCTCCCGGAGAACATTGTTCTCATTGGTTTCATGGGATGCGGAAAAACCACGGTGGGGCGCGAGCTCCAGCATCGGCTCGGCTATCCGCTGGTGGACATGGATCACGTGATCGAATTGCGGACCGGCAAATCGATTTCCGAAATCTTTGCCACCCAAGGCGAGGCGGCATTCCGCGACATGGAGACCAATCTCCTTCAGGAACTCCAGGATCCCACCGCGCCGCGCCGCATCATTTCCACCGGCGGCGGGGTGATCGGCCGGGAGGAAAACCGGGCGCTTTTGAAGGACTTGGGCTACGTGGTCTGGCTGCATGCGCCGACTTCGGTGATTCTGGATCGCACGAGCAAAAACCGCAGCCGTCCCCTGCTGCAAACGGAAGACCCCGCCGCCATCATCCAGGCCTTGTTGGAGGAAAGAATGCCGCTTTATCAATCCGCCGCCCACCTCAAGCTCGATACGGCGGGGCTTTGCAGTGACGAGGTGGCCACCGGCATCTTGGAATGTGCGCGATATTTTTTCACCCACCGCCTGTGATGGAAATGCAGCGGCAGGTAAAGGAGTGGGCGGCGGAGTTGGGTTTCGACGATTGCCGGATCGCCCGGGCGGCGGAGGCCACCCACGCGGATGTGTTCCGGGAGTGGATCGCCGAGGGAAAACACGCTGGCATGGGCTGGCTGGAAAAAACACCGGAGCGGCGTTGCGATCCGCGGGAGGTGATGCCGGGATGCAGATCGCTGATTTGTCTGGCGGTGAACTATTTTCCCGGAGAAAGCCCGTTTCGTGAAGAGGATGCGGGTGGCTATCGGATAGCCCGTTATGCATGGAATGAGGATTACCATGACCTCATCGATGCGCGGCTGAAGGAATTCGATCTCAAGCTCCGCAGCCTCGGCGGAAACCAAAGGCCGTATGTCGATACCGGTCCGGTGCTGGAGCGCGACTTTGCCACCGATTCCGGGCTCGGCTGGAATGGAAAATCCACCATGCAGATCCACCGCCGTCTGGGCACCTGGTTTTTCCTGGCGGAAATTCTCACCGACCTCGATCTCCAGCCCGATCCCCCCTTCGGCGATCACTGCGGGAAATGCACCCGCTGCATCACGGCCTGCCCGACCGGAGCCATCACCGCCCCCCACCGGATGGATGCGCGGCGCTGTATTTCCTACCTGACTATCGAAAACAAAGGCCCGATCCCCGAAGAGTTCCGCGAGGCGATGGGTGACCGGATTTATGGCTGCGATGACTGCCTGGACGCCTGCCCGTGGAATCGTTTCGCCGCCGAGTCCAGGGAGGCCAGTTTCCAGGCGAGGGAGACCATTTTCTCCCACCGGCTGCGCGATTTCCTCGAACTCGACGATGACGGCTTCCGGGCGCTCTTCGCCAAATCTCCGATCAAACGCATCAAGCGCCCCCGTTTCCTGAGAAACGTCTGCGTCGCCCTCGGAAACACCGGGGGCATCGACGATCTCCCCGCCTTGGAACGGGCGGCGGCGGCCCCCGACGAGCTGGTTTCCGAGCATGCATCGTGGGCGGTCCGGCGCATCAATGAGCGGGCTCGGGTTTCGCCACATGCATGACCTGCCAGCCTCCCCGGCGACCGAGTTTAGACTTGCAACGCCCATTTTGCGGATCTAAATAGCCGCCCGCACGGCTTCTGACGAAAGAAAGGAGTGGGTCTCGCACCCACTCTTTTGCGTCTCCGGACATCAGGAGTGCGGATTGCAGCCATATTCCGCCATGACCAACGATATCGTCGCCCTCATCGAGTATTACGAAAAAGAAAAAGGAATCGACCGTGACAAGGTCGTTGCCGCGCTGGAATTCGCCTTCATCTCCGCCTACCGCAAGATGGTTCCCGGTGCGGATGCCATTGAAGTGCTGCGCGCCGACGTGAACCTCCGCAAGGGCGAGACCCGCATTTTCGCATCGCTCAACGTCGTGGCCGACGAGGAATACAAGGACAAGTTCAACCAAGTTCCCCTTTCCACCGCTTCCAAAAAGAATGCGGAAGCCCAACCCGGCGA